>JBARYO010000697.1:0-4278 GCA_049647905.1 Elainellaceae cyanobacterium
GAACAGTTTGATGATTGACCCCCTTCCAACCAAGAGACGCGATCGCGCCACAGGGAAAAGCGCTTACCATAGAAACATGCTTCATCTCTGAGCGCCAATGGTTCAGCCCACCCTACAGCCCTACTTCACCTTAGACGAGTATCTGTCCCTTGACGGTCACGCGGACAGTCACTGCGAGCTGGTGAATGGGATTTTAGTGGATATGCCACCCGAATCCGATGAGAACAACGACATCGCCAAGCGTCTCCTATTTGAGCTAGCTAAATCTATTCCTGTGGCCTTATTGGGCTACAAGGATACCGAAATCGAGGTCTCTGGACGTCGTGCCACCTGCCGCATTCCCGACCTGCTGGTTCACTCAGAAGAGTCGAAAGCTGCCCTAGCTAGCACCAAACGGGCCACCCTAACCCACGATATGCTGCCGCCCGCCCTCGTGATCGAGATTGTGTCTCCGGGCCAGAAGAATCGTGACCGAGACTACCGCTACAAGCGCACCGAATACGCTGCAAGGGGTGTTGCCGAATACTGGATTGTGGACCCGGAGGCGAAACAGATCACCCGATGCCGCTGGGAGAATGGTCTGTATGAGGATACTGTTCACAGGGGAGTCGAAGCGATCGCCTCAGACGTTGCTCCAAGCTTTGGCTTAGCGGTGGAGGATGTGTTTGCCTAAGCCCTTGGTTTGCTGTTCAGCAGCGCCGCCACCGCCTCCCGAATAAACGCCTCATCCTCAGGGTTCTGATAGGGATTTCCTGCCCGGTGCCCCCAAATTGAAGGAATCGGAAGATACTGCGCATTGGGTATTAGCTGCGCCTCCGCCTCGCAGTCCTCCGGCGTAAAGTACAGGTCCGTTGTCGCCGGCATCACCAGCGTCTTCGCCGAAATCGACCCTAGCGCCTTGGCATAGTCCCCGTTGTAGGCGGGATTGTTGCCCAAGTCGCAGCGCAGCCAGGTCTCAATCATTGCCAGCAAATTGTGGGGGTCGCGCTTGCGGTAGCCAGCCTCCCAGCCTCGCTGCAAATAGTCTTCTAGAGAATCATAGCCAAGCTGTAAATAGGGCGCTTCCCGATAATAGGGTTGAGAGGCCGCCCAGCTGGCGTAGATGAGGGCAAAGGTGTGAAAGCCTTGCTCCGGAACGCCTTCAAAGCGATCGCCCGTCCAGGCGGGGTCGCCCGTCAGCGCAGCGCGGAGGCTGTGTAAGAAGATGCGGTTGTGGTCGGTGGTTTTAGCGGTGCCGCATAGGGCAACGATGCGCTCGACCCGCGCAGGGTGCAGGGCTCCCCAGTGGTAGGCCTGCTGCGCCCCCATAGACCAGCCGTAAACCAGGGCTAGCCGCTCGATACCGAGCGTCTGGAGCAGCGCGAGCTGGGCCGTTACGTTGTCGAGGTGAGTGGTGTAGACGCCGGATTTGGCGAGGGTGGGGCAGTTGCTGGGGGAAGACGACAGCCCGTTGCCAAACATGTTGGCAATGATCACAAACCACCGCTTGGGGTCCAAGATGCCGCCCGCCCGCACGAGCCAGTCTATATCGCCGTGCTGAGCGCCGTAGGACGTCGGATAGAGCACCACATTAGAGCGATCGCTATTCAGCTCGCCGTAGGTTTCGTAGACGACCTCGGCGTCGGACAGGGTGACGCCGCACTGGAGGGGAAAGTCTTTGAGGGTGAAGTGAATCATCCCTTAAGCCCCTGTCTTGAATGCCGCTACAATCGAGCGATTGACAGCCATGTAGCCCTGGTCTACCCGGGCAAAGTGCGATCGCAGCTGGCCGTGGGCCTGCGGCAGGGTATGGAACGGCATGGAGGGGTAGAGGTGGTGCTCGGCGTGGTAGGGCATATTCCACATGATAAAGCGCAGAGGCCAGAGCGTGAGGGTGGTGCGGGTGTTGGTGAGCGGGTTATCGGCCTGGGTGCAGCCAGAATGCTCGGCCAGCAGCACAAAGCGCAGCAGGGGCTGACCTATGGCCAGCGGCAGCAGCCAGTAGGTGACCAGGACGCCGGGGTGCCCCAGGGCGGTGGAGAGCAAGAAAATCATCCCGTAGACGCCGAGCTGCAGGCGCGTGGACAGCACCACCTCTGAGCGAGCGCTTTCAGGCAAGAAGTAGCAGCCCTCAAGCTGACCCAGCGCTACTTTGCTGTGGCCCTGCAGCTTGCCAATCCACCAGGGAATCCCGGAGAGCTGCCAGAGGTATTGCGCCGAGGACTCGGGCTTGGGGTCGTCTAGCTCGGGGTCTTTGCCGGGAATTTGGGTAAAGCGGTGGTGCCACTTGTGGTAGCGACGGTAGAAAGTGCTGTTGTAGAACGAGAGCAGCCCCGCTAGCCAAGCGGCCCCGTCGTTGAGGCGATTGCTCGCAAAGGCGGTGCGGTGGCAGCACTCGTGCATGGCGCAAAACATTAGGGCCAGGCTGCAGCCATAGAGGATTACGGCGGGCAGCGCCACGGGCAGCGGGGCCTGATGCCACAGATAGCCACTGGCGACAAGAACTGCTAGGTGCCCCCCCAGCCTCACTACACCCTGAGCGTCAGAGCGTCGGTTGAGCGCGGTTAGCGCAGCGGCAGGCAGAATCTGGCGTGGATTATTGCTTGTGGTTCCAGCGGTGATGACGGTCGGAATTGACATTATTGTAAATGCGCTAAGACGTCGGGAGGGGTCAAAGAGGATCGCTGCGAGACGGGCCGGGTTGCCATGATTACAGCCTGAGCTTCAGGGCAGAATTGTCTACAGCGATCGCAGATGACGTAACTTGTTATGACAAGTTGAATTTATCATATCTGCCCTTGCTATAACAAGATTGTGCTGAACCAAAACCATGTTGAGATGAGAAAACGCGATGTCTCAACCTAAAGCGAGGTTTAAGCGATACGAGACATCATTTAGGATGGCATGGTGATACCGGTTCCACTGCACATTTCCATCTCTGAGCAGCTGCGGGAGCAGATCGAAGCGGGGCAATATCAGCCGGGGGATAGGCTTCCCAGCGAGCACCAGCTGATGAAGACCTTCGACGTCAGCCGGATTACCGTCCGTCAGGCGATCGCCAATCTAATTGGCCAGGGGTTGGCCAACTCCCACCAGGGCAAAGGGGTATTCGTCGCCTCGCAGCAAAAGGTGACCTACTCCCTATCAAATCCGCTAGTTTTTCTGGAAGCGGACATGGCCCGCCAGGGGGTGCGCTTCACGTTCAGTAATTTGGCCTTTGAGGCGATCGCGGCATCGAAAGAGGTGCAGCAGATGCTATGTCTCACCAGTGAGCATAAAGTCTATCGCCAGAAAAAGCTGCTGTTTATGGATGGGGCCGCTGGTGCGATCGACGTCAGCTATATTTTGCCAGAGCTGGGCCGCCGCTTTGCCGCTGCGCTGACCTGCCAGATGACCTTCCCGACGTTGGAGGCTAACAACGTCTCAATTGAGGCGATCGATTCGACCATTGAATGTACCCACGCTAACTACGAGACCAGCCAGCACTTAGAGGTTCCTTTGGGTCATCCGCTGATTGTCTATCGCTACACGGCCTACGGCAACGGCGGCCAACCGACTGTCTACGGTGAGACCACATCACGGGCCGATCGCTTTTGCTATGCCCTGAGCACCCAGCGAGACGATTCTGCTTGATGCTGGTCTCCCCTCCGATAGACCAAGGACATCGAAAACTCATTTACTATTGCATTGGCCCGATACGACATATGGAATAAAGTCTATGACCAAAGGCCCGATCGCTGATCCCTCCATTGAGTGGGGCAGCGGCGACAACACAATCGAGTTTTTACACTACTTTAGCGGCGCTGCCGAGAGCTGGCACTGGGTTGCGGAGCGGCTGACGGACTATCGCTGCATCGCCATCAACCTGCCTGGTTTTGGTAATGCCCCAGCCTTGGAAGAGCCCTCCCTAATCCATTACGCTGACGCTGTTTCCTCAGAGCTGAGTCGGCTTGACGTCAGAGATTACGTCCTTGTCGGCCATTCTATGGGGGGCAAAATTGCGCTGCAGCTTGCCGCTACAAGCGATGCTCCTTCAGGACCGGCGACACCCTATTGCCCGCCTCAACAGGTTGTCTTGGTTGCGCCCTCTCCGCCGACCCAAGAGCCCATGCCCGATGACGAAAAACAGCGGATGCTCAACAATCACCCCAGCGAAGAGAACGCTGAGACCACGCTTTCGAATGCAACTCAGCGTCAGCTTAGCGATGAGCAGCATACCCTTGCCGTCAAGACTCACATTATTGTTGACGACAGCGCCTGGCGCTGGTGGCTTTTGGAGGGCATGGACCACTCTATTGC
>JBARYO010000698.1:0-3709 GCA_049647905.1 Elainellaceae cyanobacterium
ATTTCCCACTTGGGGATCGCCACCTGCGTCGATGACGCTCATCTCTTGAGCGCTTTGAACAAAATCAGGGACTTGAGTCATTATTTTCCTCCAGAGAGTTTATGCTTAAACACATGATGTGTATTAAATCTTCGATGTCTAAAGGCGCCGCCCTGCGCTTAAATGCCAGTGGCATCTTCTCGCTCGATATAGATGAACAGCAGAGCCATCGTAACGGCTGGAAATACCAAGCCAACAATGGGCACAAGGATAGAAGGCAAATAAGATGCTGCCATAAGTTTATGTCCTACAAAATGCAGTAAAGGTACAGAACGCCGCCAGCCTAGATGAGAGGGTCCTGTAGACACGACTGTACTGTGAATCCTGCGGCCACAGCTTATCTACTAAGAATTTTTAACATTGTTGAACCAACGCTAAGCAAGGGATGCATGTTATCGCCGCGATCGCCGGGAGGCGTGACGGCGTTAGTGTCAGAGCTTCTCATTCGGGATATTGAAATGGATTGACAATATCGTCGATGGGATCCTGACTATCGGTACTGACAGGTGGCGACGCTGGTGGCGGCATTGATGGCAGCGGCAAACCGGCGGGAGAGGCCGCGATGTGGGCGTCTTGGCTTGCAGCCTCGCCTTCGGACGGCAATATCATTACGGCAAATGAGCATTCCACCAAGGGCCATAGTTGATCTGGATTGGCATTTGAGCGCAGGGACAAGCGGGCCAGCATCAGCTGGGTTTCATTGGTCAGCGAGACGGGGACAGTCCACTTAAAGGCGTAAGGAAGTTGACCTATCTGACCAGGATAGGTCTGCTGAGCAACTGTCTCCCCGGTTCTAGATGTAATTAGCATCAACGTAAGGGTGCCGGGCAGACCGACAAAGTCCCTAGGACCGAGGATATGGCCTTCTAGAGTAAGGGGATGGTTGACCTGAACTGAGTAAGCTGACGATTGGAGCTGGATCGTCGCGGTGGCTGGATGCGTTGCGGTTGAGGGCGATCGCGACGGAGCCTCACGTATTGGCGGTTTATCCGCAGCCAATTCCTCAGACAGTCTATTGATCACTTGGTCCGCCATAGCCTCTACGGTTTGAAATAGGTCGGCCACCGATGCCATAGCCTCATCGGGCGCTGCTGGGTTGACCGGTGCTGGAGACCTGGGTTGAGACAAGGCTGGTGCGTCAGCCTGCCGAGGAGAAATAGGGCTATCCTTTGAGTCAACCTTTCGGCCAGCATTGACGTACTGCGCATTGCCGTAGGCTGACGCTAGCCGTGATAGGTCCGGCTCTGACTCTAGTTCTGGTCCGCCATCCTGTGGGTCAACCCGTAACCGCAGGGTGACGGAATCAGTATCAATTTGGCACAAAACTTCCCAAAGCCCAGGCTGAAGGCGGCTAAAGGGGAAAATTCCCACTAGCCCCGTACTGTTGGTTTGGGTCTTGCGGCTGCGGTGGCGAACGGCTGCTGTATCGAGATCGCGATAGATGAGGTCAATTTGAACCGGATGGTGCGGCAGCGGCGATTGACCAACCAGACGATAGCGGCCTTCTAGAATTTCTGATTCTGGTGAGTCTAGAGGCAACCAATCGCGATCGCCCTCTTGCTGAATCAAAAACCGCCAGTTTTTCATAAAGTCCCTCGTTGGCTAATCTAGTGACGTAGGCTGCAGCGGACGGCATAACCTAAACCTCAGGCGCTATCTTATGTCTAGACTAGCGTGGAACTCAGCGCATCAGGTCAACACAATCACTACAGGAGACATCTCGTGGCGACTATTTTACGCAGCTGGAGCTACCGCTACCAATGGCTTTATGATGCGGTGTCTTGGGTCAGTGCCCTGGCTGTAGGCGGCGTCTCCCGGTTTCATCGCCTCCCCATCGAAGGGCTGACGCTGGACCGAGATGCCGCTGTCTTGGACCTGTGCTGCGGCAGCGGACAGGCCACGGCACACCTGACGGCACAATACGCTAACGTCACAGGATTGGATGCCTCCCCCAAATCAATTAAGCGTGCCCAGCGTAATGTTCCTACGGCGCAGTATGTTGAAGCCTGGGCAGAGGCGATGCCCTTTGAAGATCAGCGCTTTGATCTAGTCCATACCAGCGTGGCGCTCCATGAGATGACCGCTGAGCAGCTGGGCAAAATTTTGAGCGAGGTGCATCGCGTGCTGAAGCCGGGGGGTATTTTCGCCTGCATCGATTTGCATCAGCCTACGAATCCGG
Organism: Elainellaceae cyanobacterium; assembly: GCA_049647905.1. GTDB lineage: Bacteria > Cyanobacteriota > Cyanobacteriia > CAKZMO01 > CAKZMO01 > JBCCAG01. The sequence goes on from JBARYO010000698.1 coordinate 2,219, forward strand.
TTTTGGTACCGGGATTGTATGCCTTCATGCTGCTGTTTGAAACTGAGACGGCCTGGCGATTGATTAGAGCGGATCTGGCCGCTACTGTGGCTCAGTCCGGCTTTGAGATTCAGCGCCATGCGTTCCATGGTGGGGGGAGCCTGCAGGTTATCCAGGCGGTTAAGTTGCCCCGGTAACGCACCCTTAGAACGGTCTACCAGTCGACAGATACCCGCGATCGCCCAAACAGCGCTAGGTTGAGACAGGTAACGACGCAGCACCTAGGGCACCACCCATGGCACGACTAGATTTATCTCTGTTCAAGCGATTCTGGTCAATCGCCAAGCCCTATTGGTGGAGCGAGGAGAAGTGGCCAGCGCGAGGATCGCTGGCGCTACTGCTGGTGCTGCTGCTGTCCTACACCGGGCTTAGCGTCCTGCTGAACAACAAGCGCGGTGGGTTGATTACAGCCTTATCGAACCAAGATGAGGCGGGATTCTGGCAGACGGTGATGATCTTTATCGTGGTGCTGGTGCTCTATGCTCCGGTGCTTGCCGCCTATGTCTACGTCCGAGATCGCTTCGGGCTGCAGTGGCGGCGGTGGCTGACGAATCGATTCTTGGGGGAGTATTTGAGCGATCGCGCCTACTACAAGCTCAACGCGTCGGTCACCGACATTGACAACCCCGACCAGCGCATCGCTGAAGACATTCGCCGCTTCACCCTCGACTCCCTCAAGTTCACCCTCATTTTTCTAGACTCGTTCCTAGAGGTCATTGCCTTTGGCACCGTGCTGTTTGGTATCTCAAAGCCGCTGGTTCTGTTTTTGGTAGTCTATGCCCTGCTGGGGACAAGTGTAACCACCCTAGTGTTTGGCCGTCCCCTAGTACGGCTCAATTTTCAGCAGCTGAAAAAGGAAGCAGACTTTCGCTTCAGCCTGATCCGCATTCGCGAAAACTCTGAGGCGATCGCCTTCTACCGTGGGGAAGAGCAGGAGTCTCGATTTACGAGCGATCGCTTCGATGAGGTCTTCAACAACTTTAAGCGGCTTATTCGCTGGGAGCTAGGACTCAACGGCCTCACGAATATCTATGAGTTTGTCCCCTTTGTGATTCCGGCCATTGTCGTGGCCCCCGCCATCTTCGCGGGGGATCTGGAGATTGGCAAGGTGACGGAAGCCCAGGGCGCGTTCGTTCGCGTCTTTTTCTCCCTCAACGTGGTGGTGAACCAGTTCCAAGATCTGACCAATTTTGGTGCCGGTATCGACCGACTGCACGGCTTTGAGGACTTTATTTCTCGACCAGAAGCCCATATCGTTTCCGATGAGGCTGACAAGGCGACAGCAGACGCGACGCCTTCGGATGCTGAGGCACCGGCTGAAAATGTCGCCGCCCCCGCTGCCGTCATCAATCGACAGGAAGGCGATCGCATTGGCCTTGAGGCCCTGACGCTGCAGACCCCTAACCATCAGCGCACCCTTGTCAAAGACCTATCGCTGTCTCTCGATCATGG
>JBARYO010000699.1:0-1829 GCA_049647905.1 Elainellaceae cyanobacterium
CAACAGACCGTAGCAGTAGGGGATGAAAAGCGCCATGAGTGAGCTGAACAGTAGTGAGTCAAACAGCGCGGTGAAGCCAAGCGATACGCGCGATCCAATTCTTGACATCGACCAGCTGACCGTTAGCTTCGACGGCTTCAAAGCGCTCAACGCCCTCAACTTCAGCATGGCCGAAGGGGAGCTGCGGGTGATTATTGGCCCCAACGGCGCAGGTAAAACCACCTTCCTTGACGTGATTACAGGTCAGGTAACGCCAACTGAGGGTACAGTTCGCTTTAAAGGGAGAGACCTCACCCGCTACTCTGAACATGAGATCTCCCGCCTTGGCATTGGTCGGAAATTCCAAACGCCTCGGGTATACCTCAATCTCACCCCTCGCGAGAATCTGGAGCTGTCCCTAGGCAACAAAGGCGTGTTTGCGACGCTATTCGGTAAAGCTAGCAGCGCCGAGGGCCGCACCGTCGTCGGGCTACTCGAAACGATTGGGCTAGTGGGCAAATCAGACTTACCTGCCGCCCTGTTGTCCCACGGCGAAAAGCAGTGGCTCGAAATTGGAATGCTGGTGGCTCAGTCTCCTGATTTGCTGCTGGTGGATGAACCAGTGGCCGGGATGACGGATGAAGAAACAGCCCAAACTGGCGAGCTGCTCATATCCCTAGCCGAAAGCCACTCCATCATTGTAATTGAGCACGACATGGAGTTTGTGCGCCAGATTGCCCGCAAGGTGACGGTGCTGCATGAAGGCACTCATCTTTGTGAAGGATCTATGGATGAGGTTCAGAACGATCCCCGCGTGATTGAGGTGTATTTAGGTGAGGCTCCGTCCATGGAAGCCGCATCGTGAGCCTCGTAACGGTCCATCAATACCCTGTAGATTATGCAAACCCAGCCTAGCGCCCCCCCTCAGTCCCCAGCATCCGCTAACCTGCTAGAGGTCAGAAATCTCAATGTCTACTACGGTGAGAGTCACATCCTAAGGGACGTAGACCTCAGCGTTCCCACCGGCAAAATGGTCTGTCTCATTGGCCGCAATGGCGTGGGCAAGACCACAATGCTGAAAACCATCATGGGCCTGCTTGCGCCCCGCCGAGGCCAGGTCACCCTAAGCGATAGTCAGACGTTAACATCGGAAGGCCATCGCCCCATCACGTCCCTCTCGCCCGATCGCCGCGCCCGACTGGGGATTGGCTATGTACCCCAGGGCCGGGAGATTATTCCTCGGGTCAGCGTCCAGGACAACCTGTTGCTCGGTCTCGAAGCGTTGCCAGCCTCGAAGCGAGGAGCACGGGAGATTCCTGAGGAAATCTTTGAGCTGTTTCCCGTCCTAAAGTCTATGCTCTCCCGCATGGGGGGAGACCTGAGCGGCGGGCAGCAGCAGCAGTTGGCGATCGCTCGCGCCTTGATGGGACAGCCAAGACTGCTGCTCCTTGATGAACCCACGGAGGGAATCCAGCCTTCTATTGTGTTGGATATTGAAGCGGCGGTGCGGCGCATCATCGAAACGCGGGGCATTTCTGTGCTGCTAGTGGAGCAGCATCTCCACTTTGTGCGTCAAGCCGACTATTACTACGCAATGCAAAAAGGCGGCATCGTGGCGTCAGGAGAAACGGAATCCCTCAGCAGCGAAATTATTCAGGAGTTTCTAGCGGTGTGAGACTTTCCTGGCGTGACGTTCGGAACGCTTGTATTGAAAGTTTGCATAACGTAGGGAAATGGCCTGGAGATCCGGAATTGCAGCGAAACGCAGGTAACTTTTGTTAAGCATGAGATTGGTCAAACAAGCCCTATAGCGGCCCATAGTGGCTACGCTCAGCGTTATGACTAACGGC
>JBARYO010000700.1:0-2730 GCA_049647905.1 Elainellaceae cyanobacterium
GCTGCGCTGTGTGGATTAGTTACTTGGTGCGTTGCACTAGCATCTGGTCTACCCCTGAAATATGTGAGTAGCGCGGCCCTTAGTGGGTTTGCTGTCGCCACGATTAGCGTGGGCTTACGGGACTATCAACGCCGGCGGCTGATCTCATTCCTCAATCCTTGGGAGTCCCCCACAGGAGATGGCTATCAGCTCGTCCAAAGCCTGCTGGCTATCGGATCTGGCGGGTTCTGGGGGGCTGGTCTCGGATTCTCGTATCAGAAACTGTTCTATCTGCCAATTCAGTACACCGATTTCATCTTTTCGGTGTTTGCTGAAGAATTTGGCTTTGTCGGGACCGTATTCTTTCTGCTGCTCCTGCTCCTATACGCCACAATCGGGCTACGAGTGGCGCTCAAGGCGGCGCTGCCCGTCCATCAGCTGCTTGCCCTCGGAGCAATTCTGTTACTGATAGGGCAATCCATTCTCAATATCGGCGTGGCATCGGGCATGTTGCCAACCACTGGTCTCCCTTTTCCGCTGATGAGCTACGGCGGTAGCTCAATGATAGGGAGCTTGGCGGTGGCCGCATTACTGGTGAGGGTGGCTCGTGAGAGCTGTGGGGCCGAGGTCGTCTCTCTGTCATAACCTCTGCCTCATGGGCATCCCATGGGCCAGCTTGTCGTGCAGTGGAGGTGACCACAAGGCATTGCCCCACTGCTATTTTCGGTAAGATTAGGCTATGCCTTATTTGCATTGCCCCACCCCCCAACCTTATGGATACCCTTCAGCTTTGGCTGTATAACCTTGAGCAGTTTGCCGACTCAACCGTGGTCAGCCAGCTGGATCACCTCAGCTTTTTTAGCATCGGCGTCATCTTTACAGCGGGCCTTGTCACAAGCTTGACACCCTGCATGCTGTCCATGTTGCCCATCACTGTTGGCTATATCGGAGGATACGAAGCCGATAGTCGGTACCAGGCCGCTAGACAATCCCTGTGGTTCGCGTTTGGCCTAGCTACAACCTTGGCAGGGCTAGGCATTCTAGCTGCGATCGCAGGCCGGGTTTATGGTCAAGTTGGGACCGGTCTACCGCTATTGGTGAGTGCGATCGCCATCCTTATGGGCCTAAACTTGCTGGGCTTGCTGCCCTTGAGGTTTCCGAGCTTGGTGGCAACGGACTGGATTACCGCCGATCTGCCCGGTGGGGTCCGCGCCTACCTGATTGGTCTAACCTTTGGTCTTGTGGCCTCCCCCTGCAGCACCCCCGTCTTGGCGACCCTACTGGGTTGGATATCCTCGACAGGGGATCCTCTGCTCGGGAGTGCCCTGCTGCTGGCCTATACGGTAGGCTATGTCACCCCCTTAGTTCTAGCCGGCACCTTTACCGCCTCATTGAAAAAGCTGCTAGAGCTGCGCCAGTGGTCAAGCTGGATTACCCCGGCTAGCGGGGCACTGCTAATTGGCTTTGGCGTGGTGTCCTTTTTGCTCAGGTTACCCGCGACCTTTTAGGCTAGGCGTAGCGGTGCTGCCCCGCTACAGGGCTATCGGGACGTTTATCACTTTTTGGCCTTGACTATGACCAAACCCTCCCTCTACTCCTCTATGACGCGATACCTAAAGCAGCAAGTGTCTTTGCTCGCCGATCTGCGGCTTGCCATTGGGTTGCTGCTGGCGATCGCCGTCTTCAGCACAATTGGCACGGTGATTGAGCAGGGGGAGACGGTGGCCTTTTATCAAGCCAACTACCCCGAAGATCCGGCGCTGTTTGGCATCCTAACCTGGCGCGTAATTCTGCAGTTTGGGCTCAACCACACCTATCAAACTTGGTGGTTTCTGACGCTGCTGATTTTGTTTGGGGCTAGCCTAACCGCCTGTACCTTCACCCGCCAGTTCCCCGCCCTCAAAGCCGCCCGCCGCTGGACATTTTACGGCAAGCCCCGAGAGTTTCAAAAGCTTGCCCTCAGCGCTCAGCTGTCCGCATCCCCAGAGGGGCTTGTTCAGGTGGAAGAAATGCTGCAGCAGCGGCGCTATCTTGTCTTTCAAGAAGGTAACAGCCTCTACGGGCGCAAGGGCATCGCCGGTCGCATCGGACCAATTGTGGTTCACGCTAGTATGCTGCTGATTTTGGCAGGGTCAATCCTAGGGTCCATGACGGGCTTCTTTGCCCAGGAGATGGTGCCCAGCGGCAATACATTTCAGGTGCAAAACGTGTTTGAAGCCGGACCATGGGCAAAGAACCTGCTGCCCACGGACTGGGCCGTCCGGGTCAATCGCTTTTGGATTGACTACACGCCAGAGGGCGCTGTGGATCAGTTTTACTCCGACTTGACGGTTGTGGACGCTGACGGGCAAGAGCTGCATCACAAAGTCATTCACGTGAATGAGCCGATGCGCTATCAAGGTATTACCTTTTACCAAGCTGACTGGAGTATTGCCGGGGTCAATGCGCGGATCAACAACAGCCCAACGCTACAGCTGCCCATGGCCCGGCTGGATACAGAGGGGGGTAAGCTTTGGGGCACCTGGATTCCGACCAAGCCAGATTTGAGTGATGCCGTTGCCGTTGTCGCCAAAGACTTGAAGGGAACGATGTTCCTCTATGGCACAGACGGTGAGCAGCTAGGCAGCATCCGTGAGGGGATGTCAGCCGAAGTCAATGGCGTTACCCTCCACCTCGATCAAGTCGTTGGCAGTACGGGGCTACAAATCAAAGCCGATCCGGGTATTCCGGTGGTCTATGCCGGTTTTGGAC
>JBARYO010000701.1:0-1891 GCA_049647905.1 Elainellaceae cyanobacterium
GAGCTAGGGCTATAGCTGCCCGACAAGGACCCTAGGTCGCCCACGGCAATATCAGCAAACTTCGCCAGCGCTCCCAGTGCCATGCAGGCGCGTTTGCGGGTTTTGGTGTCCGGCTCGGTGTCCTCGATGCATCGCACGATGCGCTCTGCCGTGAGGTCCGAGTACCCTGGCAACTTGCTAAAGATGTTGACGTAGTCGGTTTTCCATGTCGTTTCGCTTTTGCTGGTCCGCTTGCGTCGCTGGAAGTAGTTTCGCTCGAATGCTTCCACCCAGTCGCTGCAGCTTTGGCGGTTATCCGTGGACTGTAAATATGGCTCCCAACTAAACCGCCCAGAAGCTAGCAACCCCCCAACTATCCGCGCTTGCGCTTCGGCTTCTCTCACGCCCGTCGCGTTGGCGTAGATGCCCAGTGCGAGGCGCTGCTGCCATGAGTTGGTTTTGTCGCTCTTAGGTTTTGGTGGCAATGTGGCCCTGAGCCGCAGCCGGTTTCCTCGCTTCTCTATCACCACGCCGATATTTCCTGCTCTCAGCCGTGCGTTCGCCTGTGAAATTTTCCCGTCTATCATGTGTGCCTAAAATTGAGCCTAGATTTTCCCTCGTGTTTCTAAGGGTTTCTTTAGGTTTCCCGGCATTGATAATTAGCCAACCTACGCAAAACGCCCACTGTCGCAGGCGTTCAGACGTTATATAGGCAGGGTAAAAAATGCCAGGACGCAGACTTGAACTGCGGACACGAGGATTTTCAGTCCTCTGCTCTACCAACTGAGCTATCCCGGCGAAAGCGCGAATTGCCTCGCGTTTGAGGCTTTATTAAGGTAGCAAACAAAGCCCCACTTTGACAAGGCAACTGCGCCAACTGAATCCAACGAATTGATCTGTGGCTGCAGGCGTTCAGCAAACCGCCCTACCGCATTCAAACGCCGCCATCAGAGCACAGCAGCCCCTTACTCAACCGGTCGGAGGCGCGTCACCTTAAGGTTAAACGTGCCCAGCCCTTGCCCCGCATAGGGGCTGACCCGCAGCGTATACGGCCCACCCTCCGTAATGCGGACAAACAGCATCGAATTCGTAGAGCCATCTGGACCGTCATCATTCTCCCCAAAGGTCGACCCATCAGGAGAGAGCAAGGTCACAACCGTATCAAAATCCTCCGAGACCAAATCGACCACGGCGTAGTCGCCCTCCTCAAACGTAACCGAGTAGTCCCGCGAAAACCCCCCAAACCCAGTCGGAATATCGCTCTCGGTGAGGGTGTCATCGATTGTATTTTCCGACGGCATCGCAATCGGGTTGTAGAGCGCCGTTTGCGCTTGAGCCGGTGAAAAGAGCGCGCCGCCGGCAACTAGTATCGGAACGATACCGGCAGCGTATACTTTAGATCGAAGCTGATGGAGGAGAGCCTGCGTCATAAACAAACGGGAGTCCGCAACGTTTTCTACCCGTTTATTATGCCTTACGGCTTTCGATGTCGGGCAACTTTGATTAGCCGATGTACCGTTTATTTACTGCCCTGGGAGCGTAGAGCCATGCCCATATCAATTCTGGCCTCTATCCGTACCCTCGCTGCCGCGATCGCCTTAAGCCTTCTGTGGCTCATTCTGTTTGCCGCCCCGGCCATGCCCCGCTAGCCGTCCCACTGCTGCTTCATGCGCTCAATCCGCTGCATCAGGCTCTCGTTGGATATCCTGGCGCTGAGGCGCTCCACCCATAGCGGAAACGCCAGCGGCGAGGGGCGACGGGTCGCCTTCCAAATGGGGGTAAACCCGCTGAGCCGCTCTAGGGTCTGGTCCAGGCGGGTGATATCCAGCTGCTGCTGCTGCACCTCTTCTTCAGCCTGCCGCAGCAGCAGGTTATCGGGCTCGTATTTACTAAACACCTCATACAGCAGCGA
>JBARYO010000702.1:0-2280 GCA_049647905.1 Elainellaceae cyanobacterium
GTTGCAGAGATTGAGCAAGAGTTAGAGCTGATTCAGCAGACCCTGGACCGGCAGAAGCAGCGTCTCTCCAGGGATACCCTGGGCACACCATTGGGCTCCTCAATTGCAAAGCGGCTGAACCGCCTAGCCGGACTCCTCCACCGGATTGACAGCCTCAGTCATCGCAGCCCCCTGCCCCTCAACCCGTCGTCCCGCCGCACTCCAATATCGTTTCAGCTCCGTCCCCTGGTGCATCAGATTGATCGGGCCGTTGACCGGCTGGACTACCGTGACGCCTCAGCATCGGATCTGCTGGAGGAAACAGAAGTATTTGTCGAACGCCAGCTCCACCACTACGAATACCCGCTTGGTGCCGGATGGCTTGTCAATCGGTTTAGCGATATCCATCGCTTTCGATCGCCCCAAGCCAAGGTGCTGCTTGGTCTGTCAAGCTCCCTCTCCGTGACGCTGGTCGTTTTTCTAGCCCTGTTGGGAATATTCTCCGCCATTAGCCGTGGGCTGGAAACCAACGTGGTCAAGAGTCTAAGGCTTGAACAAGAGCGCAATGAAGAGCTACAAACGCTCAAAAGCCAAGTCGAGGGCCTGCGGCAAAAAGAAACAGAACGCACGGCCAACCAGATTGTGCTGGAGGAGGAATATCGGCAGGAGGCTGAGCGAGCTGCAGATCGAAGTGTGCCAGGGGGCGATCGCCAACAGGGTGCAGACGCCGGCCAAACGGCGATCGCCGCACCTGAAGCCCAGGATACAAATTCGCTGCCGCGACCCAATACCCCAGATCCTCTGAACAATTTAGATGAGACAGACCCAGATCAGCCCCCAGAGGTGCGGGATAGTGCTTCAACGGTTCTGGAGACTCTCCAGCAGAAAGACCAACGATTGACCTCTGAGATTCAAACGCTGCGCAATAACGTCGATACGCAGCTCATTGAAATCAGCGCGTTGAGTGACCAGATTGAGACCGCGCGCGCGGTTGAACAAACTGACCGTGACGGCAGGCTAAATGGGGAGGAGGATTCCCTCAACGATATCAGGCGCGTTTCCAGCTGGCTCAACAATCAACAGATCATCAACCATCTCAATCGCATTCTTCTGGCTGCGTTTGCTGGGGCATTGGGAAGTATGATGAGCATCCTGATTCGCTTGGACAAGCTCGACGATGAGAACCTCAACAATCCCTTTGCCTTGGGATTTCTTAAGCCGTTTATTGGGGCCGTGTTTGGCGTCATTGTCTTTGCCGTTTTGAGCACAAAGGTCATCGACATTTTGCCTGCTGGCTTCAACATTCACGAAGACCTGCCCACAGGTTCGACCACGTTGCAGCGCCGTGATCCCTTGGGGAGCATTGATTCCCAGGAAATCTACAAAATCTTTGTGGCAGCGTTTATTGCCGGATTCAGCGAGCGGCTGGCTAACGATACGCTGCGCTCATTCAAGTGATGGGGGCAGGATGGGGGCGGTTCAGGGTGGCGATCGCCCTTTGAATGCTTCGTGCCCGCTACGGTGCGCTCAAGATAATTTTTGAGCAATCTGCTCCACAAGGTGAAGGACTCGCGCAAGATCGCCCCGCATGGCTCGCAGCTCTTGCTCGATAGCATCAAGTCGGTGAGAGCTATCCTGTGGGAAAGGCGATGGGGGGTGGGGTGTTGCCCCGTGAGCCGATGCTGTAGTAGAAGGGACTGGCCGCTGGGCATTGAGTTTGTCAACTAAGCCTTCCCAGCCCCGAGCCGTGATGTTGAAGTGGGCCTTGGCCGCCTTGAAGCTGTCAAACTGCTGCTGGAGCTGCTCCACGCTATGGAGTTCTGAGATGTGGGGTTCGGGCTGCAGCGCCGCCATTTGGTCGAGGTCCTCTTCCACCATGTCAGTCACCTCTTCCACCAGCCGATCGTGGTTCTCTGCAATCTGAGCTGCAGCCCCCAAAATACGAGACGTCGCCTCAATTTGAACCTGGTCTTCTTGCCGGAGCTGGCGGGCTATGGTGCGAATGCGATCGCCCAGCTTGGGCTGCCGAGGCGGTGATTGGTTAGGCGGTGAAACGTTGGAGTCCGAACTATCGCTCATATCACGTCCTACTCTGCAAGAATCTCACGGACCGTTTGTACAATCCGCCTGAACTTCTGCAGCAGCCCGATGGGCGTATCGACGCCATCTTCTACAGAATCGACTAAATTTTGAATTCGGTCCATGCGGGTGGCTAGTTCCTCTAGATTACCAACAGCCGCATCCCGGCGCTCTAGGGAGTCACGCAGCAGCAGGGTCATTTCCCCAATCTCTTGCTTGAGC
>JBARYO010000703.1:0-3743 GCA_049647905.1 Elainellaceae cyanobacterium
GTGCAGCACAGCGTGGAGCATCTGCTGAGCCAGCGACTCTATGGATTGGTGCAGGGGTATGAGGATCTCAATGACCATGACCAGTTGCGCCACGACCTGAGCTTTTGCGCGGCGGTAGGCAAGCTTGAGAGCCATCACGCGCGCTGCGCGGCTTTGTCAGGCAAGAGTACGCTGAATCGCTTCGAGGGCTCGCCGCACTACGAGGGGGAAAAGCTAGGGCGCTACGTGCGCATCAGCATGGACCCAAGGGCAATTGAACAAGCCTTCATTGATTTGTTCTTCCAGCTCTCAGAGACAGATCCTAAGGAGCTGATATTGGACCTAGATGTGACCGATGATGCCACCCATGGCAGCCAGATTGACAGCTTCTTCAACGGCTACTACAGGCATGAGTGCTACGTGCCGCTGTTGATTTTCTGCGGGCACCATTTGCTGGCCGCACAGCTGCGCCCCTCGAATGTAGACCCAGCCGAAGGGGCACTGGAGCAACTGCGGCGCATCATTCCCAAGCTGCGTCTGCACTGGCCCGATGTGAAGCTCATCGTTCGTGGCGACAGCGCCTACGGCCGAGAGGACATCATGAGCTGGTGCGAAGCGCAGCCCAACGTGGACTTCGTGCTGGGGCTAGCGGGCAACGCGGTCTTGGAGCGCATGAGTCAGCCGCTTGAAGCCAAGGCTAAAGCTGAGTTCGAGCGATGTCACAGCATTGAGCCTCCCTTGCCCACCACCGCTTGGTATCGCACCCTCTATTACCGTACCCAAGCCTCTTGGACAAGGCGCCGGCGCGTGGTGAGCAAAATCACTTACTCCGACGCTGGCCCCAAGCGTCACTATATCGTCACCTCGATTCCGGCGGCAAAGCTCTCCCCTTCAGCCCTCCATCAAGACCTCTACTGCCCGAGGGGCGATATGGAGAATCGCATCAAGGAGCATCAGCTGTCTCTGTTCAGCGACCGCACCTCCACCCACACCTTCGAAAGCAATCAGCTGCGACTTTGGTTCTCCTCGATGGCCTACGTGCTCATGCACGCTGTAAGGCAGCATCTGCTCTGTGGCACTGTTCTAGCTAAGGCTCAGCTGGGCACTATCCGCCTTAAGCTCCTCAAGCTCGCGGCCCATATCCGCTTGTCCGTCAGGCGAGTTCACATTGCCCTTGCTTCCCACGAGCCTTACCGTGAGTTGCTGGAGCTGCTTTATTTCCGATTGGCTCAGTTGCCTCGGCCAGGGTAGACCCCTTGAGCTGCATTGCTTATCAAGCTCATAACCTCTGCTGCCTTTGGCCTCGCTTCAGCCTGCCTATTTTTCCCACAAATCCCTATCCTCTGCTCTCGGCGATCCCTTAGAGCGCATTGGTCGCTCCCACAGCTACTCCACGATTAGCTCATTCTCACTAAGCTGCTACTATTGACACCCAGCTCGCCCTTTCATTCTGCTTGTGAGAAATCCGGGTTAAGGCTTCAACCGATGCTTTTCCAACGTCCTCTTACAAACTCCAGGATTCTGGTCTCCAAAGCAGCGCCAATGAAACACACAATTCAGACATCCAACAAATTCCTTTGGGCCGACCTGCCCCCATCCAAATCCTAATGGAGGTTAGCGATCACTGTAGCGGCGATAGATGAGGCAACAATGGACTTTAGCAATAGTGCAATCATGATGGCTATCCCTGTTATTGACTCGATAACGATTGGATTATGAACCGGCTGCAGAAGCAGCACATGAGTCCGCGCTGATGAAAGCCTGGGCATCGACACCACAATTGTGCAGGGCAGAACAGTTCCCTGTCGTGATCTGCGTCATCCTCACCATGAGAGCCTAAACACCAACCCTGCCCAGTTCCCCGTATCAGGACACCAGCAACAGGCTATGGCCATTGGGGTCTTTCACCAAACAGCCCGTCCCATAGCGGTACCCCGCAGGCAGATCAATCACCGACGAGACAGCAGCGCCCTGCTGCCGCAGCCGCTCCAGCACCGGCTGCAAATCTGTCACCGCGAGCACTCCATGGCGGTGAGCCAGGTCGCTCGCCGTCCAGACCTCCGGCACCGGGCGACCCGTCCCCGGCGTGACGTAGTCTAGTAGCTCTAGGCCAATGCCCGTTTCCGCAGGCTCCAATGGCGTCACCTGCACCTCCGCCACCGGCAAACCGTCTAGCCGCGCTTGGACCTCCCCCGAATTGAGGTTGCCGCCCGCCACCGCCATGCCCAACAGGTCGCGGTAAAACTGGAGACTCTCCGCCGTATCCGCCACCGCGATCGCCGTATGGTCGATGCCCAAAAACAAGCGCCCGTTCTCCCGGTGCCACTTGTCCTTGCCCTTATCCGCCGGAAACCAAATTAGCTCCAGGGCATGGCGATCGCGATCGCGAAACTTGAACGCCCGCACCCCCCCGGCCATGGGATTATCTTGGGGGATAGTCTGGGGCTCAGGGGAGATGGGACTGATGGAAAACTTACGCAGATGGGCATAGGCTTCATCCATATCCCGAACGACAATGGCCATATGCTGAAACCACAGGTCATTGCTTTGGGAATCGGGAGGGATCGGCGAGGGCGTCAGATCGAGGTACTGCATCAGCTCAATGCGCTCATTCCCCAGCTGCAGAACGGCCAACCGTACGCGGCTAGTAGAGGGTTGCCCCAGCTGAGCGAAGCCAGCCTCGTCCATAAGCTCACCTGTCAGCGTAAAGCCCAGCGCCTGGGTATAAAAGGCGATCGACTGGTCTAGGTCAGAAACCGTCGAGGCGACAGCGTTCAGTTCAACAATGCTCATGGACTGTAGACATCTCCCGGTTGTGATCCCATAGTGCGATCGCTGATAGGATAGCCTCCGTTATCACGCATTAAGCCTCATCCTGCCAGCGCCATCGCCAGCCTGCCATTAGGCCAAGGAACGCCTCAACCCCCTTTCGACAGACCTAAGGGTATGGGAAGAGGCGCTAAGCCGTTTCCGCGATTGGGGCACTGTCGAAGCCTGAAGCAGTAGCTATGGACTGGGGCACAGCATGGTAACCGTTTTCGCTCTGGTTGTTCTCACCGTGGTTAATATCTGGGGGGGCAAATTGCTCAGGATGGTTGTAGAACTGCTCTAGGATTTCTTTGTCCTGGGGCGCTAGTTCCGGCATGCTGTCGCTGTCCATTTCCGCCAGGGTTTCATCCACCAAGTTGGCTTGCTCTTCAGCTTGCTTTAGCAGGTCTTGCATGTCGTCAGCCATGACGGCCTCAAGCGGCTTTAGCTGATCGTACTTCGCCCCTAGAGCCTCCAGCTGCTCGGTTAAGCGCTGGTTTGTCTCTGTCAGGTCATTGATCTTGTTATCCTTCGCCTTGAGGTTGTGCAGCAAGGGGACGAGGCGAGCCTTGAATTCCATACATTCGACGTCAAGCTGTTGAAAGCGGTCAGCCAAATTTAGATAAGAGTGACAGAGGCGAGAGAAACTTTCAGGCATTCCCATATCTGGATCCTTTGATAGTAAAGAAGTGTATTAAATTCAGAAGAGAAATCTTTGAGCGAGAATGCTGAGAGCCGCTCAGAGGGTGTTGGAAACCTGTCGGGTGAAGCAGAACGTTTGCGACGTTTCAAACCACCCTCTAAGGGCCTGTAGCAGCCAGAATCCTTTACACAGAGGCACGCTGCTAACGTAATCTTGCGGGTCGTTAGCCCTATCCAAAGCTAGCCTTATCACGGATCGTAAGGGATGTTTCCTGGAAAGGAAAGAGGGACAGCGACCTTTTTGAAGGGCAAGG
>JBARYO010000704.1:0-2514 GCA_049647905.1 Elainellaceae cyanobacterium
CGCTTGAGAGGCGCAACGTTAGTTGTCGACGACCGTGCCGCAGACGGCTCAGGCGTAAATCCAGTCGCGATTACGGTGATACGAACCTCACCCTGGAGGCGATCGTCGATTACCGCGCCAAAAATGATGTTGGCGTTGGGATCAACAGCCTCGTAAATAATTTCTGCAGCAGCGTTGACCTCATGCAGCGTTAGGTCGCTCCCCCCAGTGATGTTGAAGACGACGCCCTTAGCCCCATCAATAGACGCTTCGAGCAGTGGAGATGAAATTGCAGCGATCGCTGCCTCGCGGGCGCGGGACTTTCCAGACCCTACCCCAATGCCCATCAAGGCAGAGCCAGCATCCGCCATAACCGTGCGAACGTCAGCGAAGTCAACGTTAACCAGCCCTGGAACAGTGATGATATCGGAAATGCCTTGAACCCCTTGTCGCAGAATATCGTCTGCCACCTGAAAGGCTTCTTGGACTGGGGTCTGTTCCGAAATAACCGATAGCAGCTTGTCGTTAGGAATCACAATTAGGGTATCGACACAGCTGCGAAGCGCCGCAATTCCCTCTTCGGCTTGAGTCGTGCGGCGGCGGCCCTCAAAGATAAACGGACGGGTGACAACGCCCACCGTCAGCGCGCCAACTTCTTTGGCAACCTCTGCTACGACAGGGGCTCCACCAGTGCCGGTGCCGCCACCCATCCCGGCGGTGATAAACACTAAATCAGACCCTTCCAAAGCGGTGGCAATTTCATCCCTCGACTCTTCAGCCGCCTTTTGGCCAATGGCAGGGTTTCCGCCTGCGCCCAAGCCTCGCGTCAGCTTCTGCCCCACTTGGAGGCCATTTTGCGAGGCTGAATCGTCCAGAGCCTGCGCATCCGTATTAACGGCCCAAAATTCAATTCCAGCCATTTCGCTATCAATCATACGATTGACGGCGTTGCAGCCGCCACCACCGATACCAATAACCTTGATTTTGGCTACGCTGCTTGACACAACAGAGTCCCCCTTTGGCTGCTTTTCTGGCACACCATCATCATGACCATTCGTCTGTCCTAAATGGAGCCCTGAATCTGTGAAAGGATTTGATGTATTCGCGGTATTCATCGGCAGCTCAAGCACAGCAGCGGAAGTTTATGCCAGTTCAGTACAATCCTATTGGAAAAGCGCACCTACAGACTGGAACACACTCAATCTACCAAACGTTATCCATAAACGCTAACAGTCTGTAGATTACATATCAGATTACATACCCACAGAGCATCTGTCCGCACAATACCTATACTACGAAACACCTGTCCACGAAACACCTGCCCACAGACCATACAACACGTGCAATTGGGCCATGGAAGAACCCCGCCGTGCAGCGCTGGTGTTCAGATAAACGCCAGGCTGTTCCTGTTCACTATAGAGTAAGTTGCTTCAAAACACCAACCGCTTCCCGAAAAAGGCTTCCGGGCTTCAACGCCATGCGAGACAGAGGCCCAAATTAGGCGTATTTTCGATCTGTTTTGACACCCTCTAACGCAGAAGAATGCTATTCGTCCCAAGTATCAGAATCTTCTTCATCTAGCGTAACGTCACTCACCGGAACTGAAGACTCCAGCATCTGCAGCACTGGCTGCGACGTTGTTAGGTCGATGTAGCGTAAATCATCTAGAGGCAGCTCTTGCGCCAGGTTTCGCATCCGATCTAGGGTTTTGAGCTGCTGGGCAAAACGATCAGCGTCATACCCACCAATATGGATAGAGCCCAGGTCGCTTCGCAGAACAACATTGCCAGGATTGCGCAAATCAACTTCGCTAATGCCTACTGGGCTTCGCTCAACCTGGGCATAGAGCGATGACCATAGCGAGCGATACCGCTGGCGCATCCCAATTAGCTTGAGATCCGGCAGGGCTAGGTCTTGGCGAACAGTGTTGTAGCTGGCGATAGGAATGAGGGCTCCTTTCTCGTCAAGTAATCCCGAGGGCTGTAAACCAGTGAGCTGAAAGGACGAGATTTCAGGCGATCGCTCAGGGGATGGCGCTAGTGGCTGAGCTGACGCAACCTCTAAGTCGGTAGGCCCCATCAAGAGCGCTACGGGCCGCTGCTCTTGAATATGGACCCTGAGGCCGGGGGGTAGAATATGGCGCTTGATCGATGCCGTCGCAATGGGGCCCGTGGACTGCAGCGCCACCGCCAACCGCTGAGGTCTGACCCATAGAACAGACTGGGGATAGTCAATCGGCAGCAGCGATTGCACCGTTTCTTCAGACAAGAAGTCATTACCGCTGACCACAATTTGCTCCGGCGAGCGAATCACCCAACCGGGCAGCGAGATCGTCCAGACAATGCCAACGGTGAAGGCAGATACAACAAGAAACTGCCAGAGCGATCGCAGAATACGCCAGCGCCGTCGGCGTCTCAGCTGCCGGCGGCGTTTGACAATTTGCAAATTAGAGGATTTTAGTCTAACCATCCTATGTGGCCTACATCCAGCAATGCCTACATCCAGCAGTAACCGATGTAGCCGCGACTACACCCC
>JBARYO010000705.1:0-4925 GCA_049647905.1 Elainellaceae cyanobacterium
ATGCCGTCTTGGCGGATACCGGAGTCGGGGGCAGTTCACTCATTTTGGAAATAACGGAAAGCCTGCTAATTGATGATATTTGCCTCGCAATTGGCTTGCTTGACCAGCTTGCTGCTAGAGAGATTCGGATTGGCATTGATGACTTTGGCACCGGCTATTCGTCACTCAGCTATCTCAACCAGCTGCCGGTGCATCACCTAAAAATTGATAAGACCTTTATCAATCAGATGCAATCTGAGGATCGCCATCACCAGATTGTGAGTGCTATCATCACGCTGAGTCGCCAGTTAGGGCTAACCACAATTGCAGAAGGTATCGAAACAGATGCTCAATTCGAGCAACTGCATCAGTTGGGCTGCGAGTTTGGCCAGGGCTATCTTTTTTCAAAACCCATGACGGCGCAAGAGGTTGAGTCTCGATTTCTCCGGCCTGAGAGCTGAAGCAGAAGGGCTCGGTACGCCAGCGTGAGCACCAACATTCTGAAGCGGGAGATCAGCGCTGGCACATGCGTTGATCTCGAATTTTGCTTGGTGCACCGTCCCCGTAAGGCAGTTTGACCGCTTAGAATAGATGGATTAAGTAATATTTACGACAGAAATCAACGTTATGGCTGTCTTAGCGGCGATCGCAGTTCTTGCACTTTTGATTGTGGTTCACGAGCTTGGGCACTTTGCAGCGGCCCGGCTGCAGGGCATTCACGTCAACCGATTTTCGATTGGATTTGGCCCTGTTCTCTGGAGCTATCAGGGAGCAGCGACGGAGTATGCCCTACGGGCTTTCCCCTTGGGGGGCTTCGTCGGCTTTCCCGATGATGATCCCGAGAGTACAATCCCGCCAACTGATAAGGACTTGCTCAAGAATCGCCCCATTCTCGACCGCGCGATTGTCATCAGCGCAGGGGTGATTGCCAACTTGATTTTTGCCTATCTCGTATTCGTGGTTCAATTCGGCAGCGTCGGTATTCCCCAAGGAATCAACTATGAACCTGGTGTGCTTGTGCCCCGCGTCCAGCCTGAGGTGATGCTGCCCGATGGGCAAAGCGTTAAGTCGCCAGCGTTGGAGGCAGGGATTAAGCAAGGGGACGTGTTTCTAGCCATCAACGGCGAGTCCCTGGGACAAGGGGAAACCGCGACCGAAACCCTCATGACGTCGATTCAGGAGAGCCCTAATCAGCCCTTGACGTTTACAATGCAGCGGGGCGATCGCACCCTGGATGTTGAGATGACGCCGCTGCAGAGCCAAAAGCAGGATAAAGCGATTGTCGGCGTTGGCCTAATGCCCAATGGCACGGTGGATTACCGCCGTCCGTCCGGACCAGTTGAAGTACTCACCTATGCCGCCAACGAGTTTCAGGGCACCCTGCTGCAAACCGCCCAAGGTCTAGCCTCCATCGTCACCAACTTTTCTGAGGTGGCAGATCAGGTCGCTGGGCCAGTAAAAATTGTTGAGCAAGGGGCACAGTTCGCCCAGCGCGACGCGACGCGTCTGTTTCCCTTCACCGCTATCATCAGCATCAACCTGGCCATCATCAACATTCTTCCTCTCCCCGCCCTTGATGGCGGTCAGCTGGCCTTTTTGCTGGTGGAAGGGGTGCGCGGTCGTCCCTTACCCAACCAACTTCAAGAAAACGTCATGCAGACCGGCTTGGTGCTGCTGCTGGGTCTAGGCATTTTCTTAATCGTGCGCGATACAGCCCAGCTTGAGGTCTTCCAGAACCTATTTCAGTAACGGCGATTTCAATTGCTTTGGCCTATGACCGGATCCACAATCAGCCCGTTGACCCTAGGCCAGCGGGCGCGTGAGATTTTAGCGCGACTCAAGGTTCTGTACCCCGACGCACCCTGCTCCCTCGACTATGGGACCCCGGTACAGCTGCTGGTGGCGACGATTTTATCGGCCCAATGCACTGACGAGCGGGTCAACAAAGTGACCCCCGCTCTGTTCTCCCGCTACCCGAATGCTCGGGCATTGGCCAGCGCTGAGCTGTCGGATTTAGAAGCATTAGTGCGCTCCACCGGGTTCTTCCGCAACAAAGCTAAAAATATCCAGGGAGCCTGCCGCCGCATCGTCGAGGAGTTTGGTGGAGAGGTTCCCCGCACCATGGAGGAAATGCTGACGCTGCCTGGGGTGGCGCGAAAGACGGCCAACGTGGTTTTGGCCCATGCCTACGGCATCAATGCCGGGGTCACTGTTGATACCCATGTCAAGCGCTTGACTCACCGGTTTGGCCTCACTCAGCATAAAGATCCGGTTCGGGTAGAGCGTGACCTGATGCCTTTGCTGCCCCAGTCCGACTGGGAAAACTGGTCTATTCGCCTGGTTTACCATGGGAGGGCGGTCTGCAACGCTCGCAGCCCTGCTTGCGATCGCTGTGATCTAGCAGATCTTTGTCCGTCTGCTGGACCGAAGCCATAGGGCATTAAGCGCCCAATGGGGGACTAGCCCATACGCGACGACTGGCGCTCAACCAAGCGGCGCACATGTCCGCTGCCGATAGCGTCTTGCAGCAGCAGCAGCAGCTTGCGATCGCGATCGCTCAAGCCACAGTCCTCAATCCCAATTAAGCGATGCTCCAGCTCAATCGAGAGTTCTCCTACGTCAAGCGCATGGCGAACTTGAGCCTCTAGGTTAGTATGGACATCAGCCATGGGACACCCCGCCAAATAATAGCCACCCATACTGCTTCAGCGCGTCAACCAGCAATTCCTGACTGAACCAAACCAGTGCCAGCATAACGCTCACCTAAGCTACAGCTGTCGACCCCCAAGGCCATCTGTTAGCAACGGCTTGGGCTGGCTAAATGAACTCCCACCATGGTGAGCTACGGGCATATACAGTATTCTGTAGACTTTAGCATACAGCCTAGTGCTCTGGCGCATTAAAACAGTTGCTGTACTCTAGCATCTATGCAGCTACGCAATTCGAATCAATTACACTGTCCGAAGCGACAGGTCAACAGCGGTATCACTTCCTGTCACATTGGTCATCGGGCGCTGCTTTGCCAATTCAGCGCGTTCCCTCAATCCCTTCGCGCAAAGGCGATAAGATGGGGGCTGCTAACATTGCGCTGCTGCCCACATGTCTACTCCATTTTCCCCTGACGAGATTGCCGCTGAAGGCCTTAAGCCTGAGGAATATGATGACATCGTTCAACGGCTGGGCCGGCATCCAAATCGGGCGGAGCTGGGCATGTTCGGCGTCATGTGGTCTGAGCACTGCTGCTACAAAAATTCCCGTCCGCTGCTGTCCCAGTTTCCTACCACAGGCGATCGCGTTCTGGTGGGTCCGGGGGAGAATGCTGGGGTGATTGATCTGGGGGATGGCGATCGCCTCGCGTTCAAAATTGAGTCCCACAACCATCCTTCAGCCGTGGAGCCGTTTCAAGGGGCGGCCACAGGGGTAGGCGGCATTCTCCGGGATATTTTCACCATGGGAGCGCGACCCATGGCGGTGCTCAATTCCCTTCGATTCGGTGATCTAGACAGCCCGCGATCGCGGCAGCTGTTTACTGGCGTTGTTGCTGGCATCTCCCACTACGGCAACTGCGTCGGGGTGCCGACGGTGGGGGGAGAGGTCTACTTTGATGCGGCCTATTCGGGTAACCCCTTGGTCAACGCCATGGCCATGGGGCTGATGGAAACCCCAGACATCATTAAGTCGGGAGCCTCAGGGGTTGGTAACCCTGTTTTATATGTGGGGTCGACCACCGGGCGAGACGGCATGGGGGGCGCGAGCTTTGCTAGCGCTGAGCTGAGCGACGACTCCCTAGATGACCGTCCGGCGGTGCAGGTGGGGGATCCGTTTTTAGAAAAATCGCTGATTGAAGCTTGTCTAGAAGCATTCAAGACCGGCGCTGTGGTTGCGGCCCAGGACATGGGGGCGGCAGGGCTCACCTGCTCAACGGCGGAGATGGCGGAGAAGGGCAACGTGGGCATCGAGCTGGATCTCGATCAGATTCCCGTGCGGGAGAGCGGCATGACCCCCTACGAATATCTCCTGTCTGAGTCCCAAGAGCGGATGCTGTTTGTGGCCGAAGCAGGGCGTGAGCAAGAGCTAATTGACATCTTTCACCGCTGGGAACTGCAGGCGGTGGTGGCGGGCCGCGTCATCGCTGAGCCTATTGTGCGTATTCTGTTCCAGGGGGCGATCGCCGCCGAAATTCCCGCCAAGGCCCTGTCAGAAAATACGCCAATTTACCACCACGAGCTGCTGGCAGAGCCCCCGTCCTATGCGCAGGAGGCCTGGCGTTGGACCGAGGACCAGCTGCCACCGGCTGGAGCAGACGGTATTGCAGTCGAAGGCCGTCATTTGAGCTGGACCGATATTCTCTTGACCCTCATGGACGCCCCGACCTTGGCGTCAAAGCGCTGGGTCTACCGGCAGTATGACCACCAGGTGCAAAACAACACCGCAATTTTCCCAGGAGATGCGGATGCTGCCGTGATGCGGGTGCGGCCTCAGCAGGGTGCGGCACAGAAGAGTGAATCAAACAAAGCGAAAGGGGTGGCCGCCACAGTAGATTGCAACGCCCGTTATGTCTATCTCAACCCCTATGAAGGGGCAAAGATGGCGGTCGCCGAAGCGGCCCGAAACCTGAGCTGCGTTGGCGCAGACCCCGTCGCTGTGACGGATAACCTCAATTTTGGTAGCCCAGAGAAACCGGTGGGCTATTGGCAGCTCTCGGAAGCCTGCCGGGGATTGTCGGAAGCCTGCAGCATTTTCAAAACTCCGGTGACTGGTGGCAACGTTTCGCTCTACAACGAGACCCTTGATGCCCAGGGCAACCCCCAGCCCATCTACCCAACACCAGTGGTGGGGATGGTGGGTCTTTTACCTGACTTTTCGCTGGCGCGGGGTCAAGGTTGGCAGCAGAAAGGGGATGTGATCTATTTGTTGGGGGCTGACCTGACCCGCCCCCTTGATAC
>JBARYO010000706.1:0-6214 GCA_049647905.1 Elainellaceae cyanobacterium
GACTCTAGGTCTGATGGGATGAAGACGCAGCAGTCTAGACCCGCATGGGCCGCGATCGCCGCCGTAGAGTTGGCAAGGTTGCCAGTGCTAGCGCAGGAGACGGTAGAGAAGCCCAGCTCCTGGGCGCGGGTTAGCGCAACAGAGACCACCCGGTCCTTAAAGCTTAGGGTGGGCATGTTGACTGCGTCGTTTTTAATATAGAGATTTTTTAGACCCAAGCGACGCGCCAGACGATTGGCCTTGAGCAGCGGCGTCATGCCAGTGCCCACATCAATGGGGGTGTTGGTCTCAACGGGAAGGAAGGGACGGTAGCGCCAGATGGAATTAGGACCAGCCTCAATGACCTCTCGACTGGTCACGCGACGAATAGCCTCATAGTCATAGTTGACTTCCAGTGGTCCAAAGCATTCTTCACAAACGTGGAGTGCTTTAGGCTCATAGGTCGCTCCGCATTCCTTACATTTCAGCTCAGTGAAGGTAGCGCTAGCGGTGAGGCGGGTGTCGGTGATGCGGTTGAGGGACTGGGTCATGGGTCTGGTGCTCTGGGGTGTTGGGTTCGTTTTTGTGTTGTATGGATGAACTGTATCACGGCCTAAAAATTGGCGTCAAACATACCCGACCCAAAAGGTCGGGTATTAAAAAAGCTTCGACAGATAAGGCTTTGATGGGAATGAGCGAGAAATGAGCAAAAAAGTCATCCGCTAATCTCATCGCGCCGTCCCTCTTGTAGAAAAAATTACAAGCAGTGGCGCTTGGGGGCTTGGGCATAGACCCAGGCCCGCCATCCTCTCAACCCAACTCCATAAGATGAGAAGGCAAATGAGCGCCTCTTAAGGAATGGAACGGCACGGTGAGCGGCAATTGTCTAGGATAGGGCAAGGAGGGCTGCTGCCATGACAACATATCAAGACGCCTCGGTCAGAACGCCGTTGTTTATAAAGGGTTGGCAAGCGATCGCCTACAGCCGTTTGTGGACCACAATAGTGCTAGCGGTTGGCGTAGCCAGCAGCCTCATGTCTGCCCACGCGCCGCTGGCGGCCTTTGCGACGGTATCAGGCATCACGCTGCCGCGCCCCCGTGCTGTCGGCATGGTGACGGCGATTTGGCTGGTGAACCAGGGATTAGGGTTTACGCTGCGGGGCTATCCCCTAGAGAAAACAGCGATCGCTTGGGGCCTGATCATGGGAGTTGGCGCCATACTGGCGGTAAACCTATCCAGCCATCGCCCCGTGATGATGCAGCAAACTTGGGGAGGCTATTGTCGCTGGGGTGCGATCGCATTTATCGGGAGCGTGGTGCTGTATCAAGGTCTCATTCTACTGGCCTTTCCCCTTTTGGCTAGCGGCCACAGCATGGGGTGGGACATCGCTGGGAAACTTGTGCTAAAACAAGCCGTTTGGGCCGGCGGGCTGGTTGCTTGTCACGCTCTATGGCTCAAGGGTGCGCTCTACCGGGCGCCACTCCGGTAGAGCGGTACAAGCTGTCTGTCTGATGAGACGACGAAACAGATTGTGTCGTCGGACTGAGTCGTTGTGGTGAACGCTGTCGTCTATGACTGGGGCCGACAGGTGGGGCCCTAAAGCAGCCCAAGCCAGGACAGCAGGCTTTGACCCGAAATATATTCAATGGCTAGAGTTGCTACAAACCCAACCATGGCGGCCCGTCCGTTGAGCCGTTCTGCATAATCGTTGAAGCCAAACTTCGGCTCGTAGAAGTTGGGTTCGGTGGAGGGCTCAGTCACAGATGTCGGTGCGGGAGGTGTGGTATTTGAAGTCATTTGATGTAAATTTCTTAACAATGCTTAATATTATTGCATGCCGCAATCCCACTTGTACGATAAGACAGGTTGTGCAAAGCGCCGTCCTGAAATTCAAGCGGTTAGGCCATTAAATTTGGACAGCGAATCGGGATAGCGAAGACGAACATTGGGGTATTTATGAATATTGGAGTCCCGAAAGAGACCAAAGATCAGGAATTTCGGGTGGGGCTTAGTCCCAGCAGCGTTAGCGTTCTGGTCGATCACGGTCACACTGTAGCGGTTGAGCATGGGGCTGGAGATGGGGCTGGCTTCTCTGATGAGGCCTATGGGGCAGCGGGAGCCAATCTTGTCGAGACGGAACGGGCCTGGAATCAGGATCTGATCGTTAAAGTTAAGGAGCCGCTGCCTGGAGAGTATGGCTACTTGAAGGCAAGCCAGACGCTGTTTACTTACCTCCATCTAGCCGCTAGCCGCAGCCTTACTGAAACCCTGATGGCTTCGGGGGTAACAGCGATCGCCTATGAAACCGTTGAGCGAGGCCGGACCTTGCCCCTCCTAGCTCCCATGAGCATCATCGCAGGCCGACTGTCAGTGCAGTTTGGGGCTCGTTTTCTAGAGCGGCAGCAGGGGGGACGGGGCGTCCTGCTGGGGGGGGTGCCTGGTGTCCGTCCCGGTCGCGTTGTGGTGCTCGGCGGCGGCGTTGTGGGCACCGAAGCGGCCAAAATCGCAGTGGGACTGGGGGCGCAGGTCCAAATTGTAGACATCAATGTCGATCGCCTCAATGAGCTTGAGCTTCTATTTGGCTCGCGAGTTGAGTTGTTGTACAGCAGTGCCCCGCAGATCGCCGCTATTATCCCTGACGCCGATCTACTGATTGGGGCGGTGCTCGTGCCGGGCCGCCGCCCTCCCCAACTGGTCTCGCGAGACTTGGTTGAGCAGATGCAACCAGGCTCAGTGATTGTTGATGTAGCGGTCGATCAGGGGGGCTGCATTGAAACCGTGCGACCCACGTCCCACACCGAGCCGACTTACATTGAGGCGGGGGTACTGCACTACGGCGTTGCAAATATGCCGGGAGCGGTTCCCTGGACAGCAACTCAGGCATTAAACAACAGCACGTTCCCCTTTGTCTTGACGCTGGCAAACCAGGGGTTAGAGGTGATGAAAACCGATGTTGGCTTCGCCATGGGGGTCAACGTTCGCAAGGGGCGCTTGATTCACCCGGTGGTACGGGAGATCTTTCCGGACCTGGCCGATTAGCGCAGCTTGAGTAGCTCTTGGGGAGAGGCCAGCAGCTTGATACGTACTGCCTGAATGGTATCCCCCTGGAGCGCAAACAGCCAAGCCACATTGACCCCAAATAGCGGGGTCTGTACGTAGCCTGACACGCTAATTCCATAAGCATCTAGCGGATTTTCTGAAGACGTATCATCACCGCCCGACAACATCTCGGCGTGGCGGGGATGAAGGGTCATGCCGCTGGCCTCCTTTGCCAAATAGTTAGCGATATCGGGCTGTTTGATTGGCGTTTCAAACGGCGGTCGCATTTCACCATCGGCGGCGAATAGCGCTGCCGTGTCGCTGTAGTCGCCTGCGTTGATGGTTTCGAAATAGCAGGAGATGACAGGATGGCCCAAGTCACATGGGACTGCCTGGGCCTTACTCGAACTTGTCGATGAATTTACAGGTTGGCTGGCCATACCAGCCCCGTCGCTGCCTTGCCTTGTCATCACACAATATTATTGCTACACGATACGGTAAATCTACTGGAGCGATCGCCTTCCCGTCATCTGTTCCCCGAGGGATCTGACCCAAGCAGCTGGGCCAACATAATAGGTCCGCTACACTAAAGGCAAGTCTGCACCAGACAGTAGCGATTACCACGTCAACACAACCCTACCGCTGTTAAAGCACTACTATCACCGTGACGGCAGCTCCCACTCGCGATCAGATCAAGCAAAAGGCGCTGGCGCTAGGATTTCATGCCGTCGGTATTGCCGCTGCAGAGGGTGAAGATGCCGCTAATTCAGCAGCGCTAGACCGCTGGCTGGCCCAGGAATATCACGCCGATATGGCCTGGATGGACAACCCCAAACGGCGAGACATTCACCGCGTCATGCCGGACGTGCGCTCTGTTATTTGCGTTGCCCTCAACTACTACACCGGCCACCAGCGCCCTGACGGCTCCCAATATGCCAAAATTGCCCGCTACGGCTGGGGGCGAGAATACCACCGCGTGATGACAACCCGGCTCAAGGCGCTATCGGCTTGGCTGGCGGCTCACGATACCCCAGAGCCGATTCAGGCCCGTCACTATACCGATACGGGGCCTGTTCAAGATAAGTACTGGGCGCAGCGGGGTGGGCTGGGCTGGGTGGCCAAAAACAGCAACCTCATCACCCGCGAGCACGGCTCCTGGGTCTTTCTGGGCGAGGTTCTTACCAACATGGTTCTCGCTCCCGATCGCCCCCATACGGCCCACTGCGGGACCTGTACCCGCTGCATCGACGCTTGCCCAACCCAGGCCATCGATCCCCCCTTTATGGTGGATGCCAATCGCTGCATCGCCTATCACACCATCGAAAACCGGGCTGAAACGTTGCCGGATGGGATTGGCGATCGCCTCAGCGGCTGGGTGGCCGGTTGCGACATTTGCCAAGATGTCTGTCCCTGGAATCAACGCTTTGCCCAACCCACAGACGTTCCTGATTTCCAGCCCTACCCGACGAATATTGCACCAACCCTCAGCGAACTGGCCTCCCTCACACCTGAGGAGTACGAGGCTCGGTTTCCGGCCTCGGCACTCAGGCGAATAAAGCTGCCCATGCTGCGCCGCAACGCCGCGGCAAGCTTAGCTCACGCCACGCCTGATTCGGCCCCTCACCCAGATAACGATTGTGCGAAGCCGTGCTGACGTCTGAGTAAATCGTCTAAGCTACGAACATAATCCTTTATCCTTACCTGTCTGCAATGATTCTGCGCCATCTCCTGCCTGCTTTAGTTGCTGGACTGACCTCTACTGCAGCGCTATTCACTAGTCAAGCGCCTGCCCACAGCCAAGCTGTTGTGCCCCATGTGCCTCCCATTGAACCAGAGCAGCTTCAGCAGCAGGGTCTAATTTTGGCGCAGGAGGCGGCTCAGCTCGCTCAGATTCAGCAGTTTGAGCTGGCGCTGCCACGGGCCCAGCTGGCCTCACAGCTGGCCAACGACACCCCAGAGGTTTGGCTGCTCCTCGGTCGGATCTATCTTCAGCTCGGTGAGCTACAGCCCTCTGTTGTCGCCCTAGAGAAAGCTCGCTCCCTTGAGCCAGATGACCCCGCTGCGCTGTTCGATTTGGGCACGGTTTACTTCAGGCTGGAAGACTACCAGCAATCCATTGCCTATCTTGAGTCTGGCCTTGATACTAGCCCTGGCGTTGCTGGAGCGTGGTTTGACCTGGCTAACGCCTATTACAAGCTCAATCAATACGACAAGGCCATCGATCGCTACAGTGAGGCTGTGGATATAGAAGATGGTTTCTGGCCGGCCATCAACAACATTGGCCTAGTGCTGTACGAGAAAGGGGATATTGAGGACGCTATTGAGCATTGGGAAGATGCCGTTGAGCTGACGGAAGGCGAGGAAGCAGAACCCCAAATGGCTATCGCTGTGGCACTATTTACCCAAGGAAACCAAGCGCAGGCTCTCGATCAGGCGATCGCTGCCCTACGTCTAGATCCCCGCTATGCTGATCTCGAATTTCTGGAGGAGAACCTCTGGGGAGCTAAGCTTTTGCAGCAGACCGAGCAGTTTCTGACCCAGCCAGCGGTGCAGCAGTCCTTGGAGGAAATTCGTGTCCCGGTTAACACTGCAGTCGAGCTTCAGCTTGAGAATTGAGACATCGTCCATCCATCAGCTACTCACAGGGCGACAGATAGGAGAGCTGCTGCACTACCCCATCGATTGCCTGCAGCATTCGTTCCCCGGACTGCCCCGGCTGATTCACAATAATGCTGAATACAATTGGGCCATAGTCAGGGTGGCTGAGGTAGCCTGATAGCGCCCTCACGCCGCGCAAGGTACCGGTTTTGGCCCTGACCTGTCCTTGAAGTGCCGTATCCCGAAACCGGTAGCGCAAGGTGCCACTTTGGCCGGCCACCGGCAAAGAGCTGTAGAAGACCTCACCGCCGGGCGAATTCCACATCGCCTTTAGCACCGTGACGAAGGTGCTGGGCTGAGCAATGTTGTAGCGGCTCAAACCGGACCCGTCCACCTGGCGATAACTTTCAGAATCAATGCCTAGGGAACTTAGGGCAACCCTCACTTGCTCGGGGCCTCCCATCCGCGCTAGCAGTGCGTCTGCAGACTGATTATTGCTCTCGCGATTGACAATGCCAATCCAGGTCTGCAGTGCAGTATCCCAACCGCCAAAGGTCTGCAGTGCGGCGGCGGTGGTGAGCAGCTTAACGTTTGAGG
>JBARYO010000707.1:0-1758 GCA_049647905.1 Elainellaceae cyanobacterium
TCTGCCAGCTCTGGGAAGAAGTACATGGCGTGTTGGTAAAACTCCCGCCAGGCCAGCTCTTGTTCCCAGGTTTCGATATTGCGATGGGTGTCGTCGCTACGGGAGCGGCTGAGGGCGTCGTCGGCCATGGCCCAAGCCGTGCGGATACCGAGGGTGCCAAACTTGAGGGCAGCGCTGAGGTGGGAGGTACCGGGCACCGCTGGGAAGTTGCGCTGGTCGTCGTATTCCGCGATGGTGCGATCGCCGTCGCAAAAGTCTTCTAGCCTGGTCTGAGCTGCCGCTTCTCCCGGCTCCAGCAGCAGCGGGGCGTCCCACTCAAAGCCCAGCTCCTTGGCTGTGGGCAGGGCGATCGCCCCGGCATCGTCGGCGGCCTGCTTTTCCTCGGAGGAGAGTCTCTCGGCGTCTGAAAACCTGGGCTCGGGGGCTGCCTTGGGGTGGGTCTTCCAGTTTTTCCAAAAGGGAGTGTATACCGTGTAGGGCTTCCCGGTCTTGGTGCGCACTTCCCCCGGCCCGTGCAGCAGCTGGTCCCAGGTGGTATGCACGTTAATGCCAAGTTCTTTAAGGGCGTCACGCACCTGGCGATCGCGCTCTTGGGCATAGGGCTCGACGTCCCAGTTCCAAAACGCTGCCGTAGCGCTCAGGGCACGGGCAAGCGCCGGAATTGCCTTGACGGGGTCGTCCTGCAAAATCAGCAGGTGGCTTCCGGCCTGGGCGTAGCTATCCTGCAGCTCGGCCAAGCTTTCCATCATATATTTCATCCGTGCTGGGGCGATGTCGTCGCGCTCTAGCAGGGCGGGGTCGAGGCAAAAGACGCCGATTACTTTGGGGCTTTGCTGCCGGGCAGCGGCGAGGCCGACGTTGTCGCAGAGGCGTAGGTCTCGGCGGTGCCAAAATAAAATTAGGTCGGTCATGGGGCGATCGGGTGTGGTGCGAGGGCGCTACTGATCACGATAAGGGGTTTTCTGGGATCTTGCTGAGGACGATGGTGGGGGCGCGTCAGCGATTTTCGATTTGGCACGCTATGAGCAGTCATTGGCTACGCTCCCCATCCACCCGTGACTGAAAGTGCGGGCTAATTAAGCTAAGTCCCTTCGGGACTAAGAACCGTGAGGGGTGGCTCCAAGCTGCGAATAAGTCCGCCACAGAGACATAGACGCTCTCTCGATAATTATGGTCTCTTCCAAGATGCCCAGCCAATTACCGATTCACAAATTGAGAAGCAGCAGCCCGCAGTCTCGAAGAGACTTGATCCCATCAGCCCGCGCCTTCAGCCGCGGGCGATGTGAAAGCGCAGCCAACTAGCGAATGGGCCGCTGCTGCACCAGATAGCTAAGTACCTGCCCGTGGGTGGGGGTGAGCCTGATGCCCTGCTCGCGGATGGCGATTAAGGGCGTCCAGTAGCGTCGCTCCACATATTGCAGCAGATGCAGGCGGGCGATGGTCTAAAGACCGGCCCAAGGGCCAACGCATCTTGAACCCCATCGGGGGAGCCGATGATCAGGTGGCGTAGGTATGAGTCTTCGACTGGTCCTGAAGGACCAACGCAACCAGGAGCGGGGGACGGCTCGATTAGGGTTGGGGCAACCGGGGCGGCGTTTAGCCCAGGCGAGGCAAGGGTTGGGGCGATCGCTGTGGACGCGTCAGCAGTCTCAACGCCTCAATAGTCACCAGAAGGTGGCCAAATACTGGGGCATTGACCGCGGAAAGGGCTGGGTCTTTTGTTCTTCTGAGGGGCATATTGCTCACAAGCACCGCTGG
>JBARYO010000708.1:0-1510 GCA_049647905.1 Elainellaceae cyanobacterium
CTGTAAATCAGTTTTCATCTGATGTTGTCAGTTGAAGCCTGACTTTTGAGTTGAAAGTATCTGTGGCATAAGGGAACCGAAGGGATAGCCTTACGTCGCTTCGAACAATATCTTATAGATAGACACCGACTTGATCTATAGAGTTTTAAGACAGGTCTAATAGAACATATAAGCTGACGACAATTTTTTATTCTTTAGTGGCTATGTACAGTCTAAGTATAAAAGCTATCCCCTCATTTAAGTAGTTGGAGAGATTGCTCAATAGCTTGATTAACATCACGCAAGATTACGGAATAAGGTACAGTATCCATCATCTTGTATAGGCTTTAGGCATGGTCTTAAACCGCCCGAGTCGAGATTCACAATCTAAATTCCTATTTAACCCACTGCCAGAAAATATTGTTATATTGATCAAATCTTCATGCAATTTGAGTGGGATAGATCACTCATTGGTGAGCACGCGAGTCATGTCATCTGACTGATTTCAGGAGACTTCAACAATCAGTCGGACTCAATTTATTTGAGCCATGAAAACTCTCTACGTTTTTCCGTTGATGGAACGAATGGTAGGTCGGATGAACCCGCTTCCAGACCTGCCACTATTTGCCGTAGCGCTTCTATGTCTCGCTCTAGATCTCCTCATCCATGGCCCTGCCTTACTGGTCGTGCTGGCGGTGGCAGTGCTCGCTGGTATGGCTTGGAGGCAGGGCATAATACCCTCCCGTTCCTTATCCAGACGGGCATCCAAAGCCCAGGGGGGCAGGCGAAAGACTGGGCGGCTCCTGGGTTTAGGGCTGTTCTGGCTAATCACCCTGCTGGCCTATCCCGCCCAGGCCCAGTTCTTCGGTGGTGCCGAAACCTGGATGCAGAGCAACTTTGGGGCAGATGCGGGAGACGCAATTCCCCTGGTCTTTAACGTGCTGCGGGGTCTGTTTTTGCTCTATGTCGGCATCTCGCTTGTGCGGGTGATTAACGGAGCCCGCCAGGATGAGGATTGGGTGCGAGCCGTTGCCTAGAAACTGGAACTCACCTGAGTTTCAGGGGATTAGGCGCAAGGTCTTTGGACCTTGACAACTGAATGACCATGTAGGTGTAAGTCCTACCCCGTGAGTGCAACGGTGACAGCACTTCCCCCACTCGTGAGACTGGCTCTCAATCGGGTGAAGCGGGGATGAACGGCAGCCCTTCCGAGAACCGTACTCGGCAATCTGTCTAGCAAAGAATCTATGGGTAGCAAAAGCGAAGATGTGTCAGAACCATCGTCACGTCAAGTGGGCTACGACGGTTAGCAGCCCAGGCCAAAACGGCAAGGCAAACGGGAACTGGCGATTCCAGTCTCGACCAGTCTGCACTTCCCATTAACCCGGTGGAGAGCATCGCCCTAAGGATTCAAACAATGGTCATTCGGAACGGAATAACCCGCTGAGGCGCTCTCTGGCTAACGTCAGAGTCGGCTGCCAAGCTACAAGCCCTCAGCGGGCGGGATTGTATCAAAAGCAAAGGCCTGGGG
>JBARYO010000709.1:0-3234 GCA_049647905.1 Elainellaceae cyanobacterium
TCGTAACGGAGAGCAAGAATGTTACGTAATCCAATCACTCGCTGCCAATCAATAGCCGGATAGGTTTTCTGAAAACTATCAGATACCCTGCGGGCCGCTTCGCCAAGGATTTCAAATTGCCGTTCAACGGCACTAATGGTGCGAATATCACTCAGATACTCGTCGAAGGTTGAACCATGCGTAAACAAACAAATTTTTTGAATAGCCTGAACCATGTCCCAAACGGAGGCAATATCACGGTTTTTCGATGGCATAGATAATATGACAGGTGTTCAAAATCTCATATCGTCGATAAGGATTCTTCAAGTATTCCTTACTTACCAAGTCAACGTTTCGACCAAATAAGGCGGTGCTCTCCTTTTCTATTGCCATCCAATCATCCCAAGTAAACCACCGGTCAGGCTCAAATGTTACAAGGATATCAATATCGCTATCGCGGTGAAAATCGTCGCGCAAAACAGAGCCAAAAAGGGCACATTCGACGATATTCCAGCGATCGCAAAAGTCGGCGATCTGAATAGGGGATACCTTGATTCTGTCACGGACTAAATCCGGCAGCTTAATCATGACTCACGTCCTCCGCTAAAACCAGACCGCACTAATCCTCTAAATACCCCAAATCCCGCAGACGCCGCTGCACCTCCGGATCGTCAAAGCCAGGGGCACGGCTCGCCGCCCCAGCGGCAACGCCTTCCCCAGAAAAAGCATCTAAATAGTCCTGCATCACCTCCGTATCCTCCGGCAGCACAGCGCTGAGGTTGAGCCCCTCGGTGGGGTCTTGGTGGACATCGTACAGCTCTAACAGATGATCGCCCGTCTCAATCAGCTTGTAGTTGCCTAGCCATACCGCCCGCCGGGTTTGGTCACAAAAGCGATCGCGAATCAGGTCAGGCTGGCGCTTCTCTAGCAGGCTCACTACATTTTGGGGCGGGATCGCTTCTGAGAAGACATAGCCATTTTCAGTGGGGGATGTGTCAACTAAGGAAAGCGATCGCTCTTCCTCATCCGCCAGCCCCGCTCGGGTGAGCATGGTGTGGAACAGCTGCCGCGTGGAAACAGTCTCATCCCGCACGGTGCCAGCGCCGGACTGGGCCGGGTCATGAATGATTAGCGGCACACTCACCAGCTCGTTGTACAGCGAGATGGAATGGCCGATGAACTGCTTTTCCCCTAAATGCTCCCCATGGTCAGAGCAGATCACCAGCAGGGTATTGTCTAGCCTGCCGCTCTCCCGAAGACGGTCAAAGAATACGCCGAGCTGCTCGTCTTGGCAGGCCACCTCGGCGTCATACATGCCGTCCAGCGTGGCTTTTTGGTGCTCATCAAGGCAACCGGCCAACGGGGCGAGCCAGCCGTAGATATCGCTATTGAACTGCCGCAGGTAGTGCCGCGCCTTTTGGTCCTTCAACACATTGGGGGCAAATTTCTCGATGTAGCGGCGGGGGGGATGGTAGGGCATGTGGGTGCCCATCAGGTTGATGAAGGTGAATACGGGCTGCTCAGCATCGGTACCGTCACGGTTGATTAGCAAGTTAGCGGCGTCTTCCAGTGACTTAGCTGTGTTGCCCTTGAAGCTCAGCGCCGTCTGCCACAGGGGCACCATCAACGGCGAGAAGGACAGCATCAGCATTAGCTCGGAGCGGGCAAAGGCGTCTTGCACCTGGCTGAGCCCTTTAGCCAGGGTGCGTTTAAAGAACTGACGGTAGCGCCCCAATAGGCCCTTGTGCAGTCCTGCCTGGTTGGGGTGAGACGTGAGCAAGCCGCTGTAATTTAGAAAGCTGTAGAAACCCCGCCGCAGGCCGTTATTGATCACCCCTACCAGCGGGTTATTGCAAAATCCCGCCGTGAAGTATCCCCCCTGGCTGAGGCGTTCCGCCAGCGTAGGCAAATCATCGGGCAGCACCGAATAGGACTGCAGCACCCCATGGGACGAAGGGTAACGCCCCGTGAACATAGAGGCGTGGGAGGGAATGGTCCACTGGGCGGCGGAAATGGCGCTGGTGAAGCGGGTGCTGACCTCGGCGATCGCGTCAATATTGGGCGAGGTGGGCAGCGGGTAGCCGTAGCAGGACAGGCGATCGCGGCGCTGGGTATCGAGCACCAAGAAGACAATGTCGGGACGCTGGGACGGCATAAGCAACACCACGGAAGGGCCAAATCTAGGCGATAACCATCACCTATTACTCCATTTTGCCTCTCTACCGTCAGATCGACAGCGCAAATCGGCGGTTTCCACCGTTGGGTAGAGCAAAGTGATCTGACTTGTCGCTGCTACTTACCGCTTCTATTTGCCGCCACTAATTTTCGCGGCGTACCCCTGCTGAACCAGCACCTGCAAAATGGTCTGAGCGTGATCGCCCTGAATCTCGACGGTGTCGTCTTTGACGGTGCCCCCTGCGCCGCAGCGACCCTTCAGGGTTTTGAGCAGCGCCGCCAGAATTTCGGGCGTGGTTTCAAAGCCGTTGATTACGGTCACGGTCTTGCCTTTGCGTCCCTTGCGGCTCACCTGCACCCGCAGCTTTTGCTCATTGGGAGGGCGGCTTGGCGTAGCACGCTGGGTGGCTCTCTCAGTGGCCTGACTGCCAAACTCAGCGTAGGCAACGCGCTCGCCTTTAGCGGGTTTTCGACCACCGCCGGATGATTTTTGTTTAGCCATAGGGAATCTAAGGGGACTAGCTGCCGAAGTAAGTCGGCTCGTTACCTGGTATCCATTTAATGTGCAGCCGATGCTGGGCTGCTGGTCGGTGGGTACGGACTCGCCAGCAAGAACGGTGTCTAAAGCGCCGCGCAGGTCTTGGCCGGTGACAGGTTTGTCATTGCCCGGACGGCTGTCGTCGAGCTGCCCCCGGTAGACCAGGTTGCGATCGCCATCAAACACAAAAAAATCCGGCGTGCAGGCAGCAGTGTAGGCCTTTGCCACCGCCTGATCCCCGTCGAAGCACAGCGGGAAGATAAACCCTAGCTCTTGGACCATTTCCCTGAGGCGATCGGGCGCATCGGCGGGATAGTTCTTGGCATCGTTGGCGCTAATGGCTACAATACCGAGCGGCTTGCCTTGATAATCCTTGCCAATCTTTGCTAGCTCCTGCTCGACATGCCTGACGAAGGGGCAGTGGCGGCAAATAAACATCACCAGCAGCGCCTTTGCGTCGCTGAACGTATCTAGGGAGATGGTGTCACCAGAGGCAACATCTTCGAGCTGAAAGGCCGGGGCCGGGGTGCCCAGGTCGAGCA
>JBARYO010000710.1:0-1825 GCA_049647905.1 Elainellaceae cyanobacterium
GTATTGTGCCGCATCGTCACCGCATTCGCGGCAGACATATCGCGATCGCTCTTTTGGCATTCCTCCGCTCCAAACAAGCCAAATAACATGACGTCCATTACAGTTGACGTTCTACGCAAACAGATCAACCCCAAACAACAGTTACACAATGTCAATTTTTACTAAAAAACATTAAGGATGCTATGACAGAGGCAGGGGTGATCGCCATCACAAAACAAAGCTTAAGAAACTCTGTGATGTAGTTGCAGAGAGGTGTCTAGCTTTGTAAAAGCACTAGCGCATGGACGTATCTTAATGATAGGGTACAAAAAATTAATAGTCGGCAATTCGTATAAGACATATCGTCTAGCTGCCTTGTATTCAATTGATGATTGAGTTGATGGAGTATTACGACCATTGGAAACCAATAAAGAAAAGATCCTAGTTGTCGATGACGAAGCCAGTATTCGCCGCATTCTAGAAACTCGACTATCGATGATCGGTTATGACGTTGTGACAGCGGCTGACGGGGAAGAGGCTTTGGGGACGTTTCGACATACCGAACCCGACTTAGTCGTATTGGACGTAATGATGCCCAAACTCGATGGCTACGGCGTCTGTCAAGAGCTGCGTAAGGAGTCGGACGTCCCCATCATTATGCTGACTGCATTGGGAGATGTGGCAGATCGCATCACCGGACTTGAGCTTGGCGCGGATGACTATGTTGTCAAGCCCTTTTCACCCAAAGAGCTAGAGGCACGCATTCGCTCTGTGCTACGGCGGGTTGATAAAGCGGGAAATACCGGCATCCCTAGCTCGGGGATCATTCAGGTCAACGCCCTCCGCATCGATACGAACAAGCGCCAGGTCTACAAAGGGAATGAGCGCATCCGGCTCACGGGCATGGAGTTTAGCCTGTTGGAACTGCTAGTGGGACGCTCTGGGGAACCTTTCTCCCGCTCAGAAATTCTGCAGGAAGTTTGGGGATACACCCCAGAGCGCCATGTCGATACCCGCGTCGTGGATGTCCATATTTCTCGTCTGCGGGCAAAGCTTGAGGAAGATCCTAGCAATCCAGAGTTGATCTTGACCGCGAGGGGAACCGGATATCTGTTTCAGCGCATTGTTGAGCCTGGGGAGGATGGCTGAGGCAGGGGAGAAGAACCAATCTCACCCGGATCTCATAGGATGGGGAACGCCATCTGCTAGAATCTTGTAGGTTTTTAGAGTACTGTCCAAATGGGGTCAACTCAGGCACGGATTGCCATCGATGCAATGGGCGGCGACTTCGCACCCGATGAAATTGTTGCAGGTGCACTCAGGGCGCGGAACGAAATCGGCGTTGATATTCTCCTCGTAGGCGATCGCGATCAGATTGAGCAGTCTATTCAGCGTCACGCCGAGAAATCGCGGCAAGGCATCACGGTCGTTCCATCGGAGGGGTTGATCGAGATGTGCGAGGAGCCCCTGACGGGCCTTCGGCGTAAACCCAAAGCATCTATCAATGTTGCGATGAAGCTGGTCAAGCAGGGTAAGGCGGACGCCGTTGTATCCGCTGGACATTCTGGCGCAGCGATGGCAGCGGCATTGCTAAAGCTAGGTCGGCTGAAAGGAATCGATCGTCCCGCAATTGGCGCGGTGCTACCCACCATAAAGGCGGACAAGTCCGTTCTGGTTCTAGACGTCGGGGCCAATGTCGACTGTCGCCCCAAGTTCCTAGAGCAGTTTGCGGTCATGGGAACGGTCTATTCTCGCTGCGTACTGGGAGTTGATGATCCTAAAGTTGGGCTCCTTAACATTGGCGAATAGGCGTCGAAGGGCAATGACCTTGCGCTCCAAACCCACG
>JBARYO010000711.1:0-2501 GCA_049647905.1 Elainellaceae cyanobacterium
TTATTCTGCTGTTGCTTGTCCCCTTAATCCTTTCCGGTTTTTTGTTCCAATAATAGCTTCAGCCTCCCCCCGCGCCCTTGCCCTTCCCACGGCTTTGCCCTCCACCACATCATGACCTCCGTTTCCAACCCACCATCCCTCCAGTCCATCGCCCGCACCACCCGCCGCGCGGCGCAAACCCTGGCGACGTGCTCTAGCCAGCAGAAAAACGACGCCATCGAGGCGATCGCCCAAGCGCTAGAGCGCCATGCTGACAGTATTATCCAAGCCAACGCCGCAGACCGGGAAGCGGCATTGGCCGATGGTCTGGCGAAGCCGCTCTATGGGCGGCTGAAGCTGGACGCTGAGAAATTGGCAGGCGCGATCGCCGGGGTTCGGAATGTGGGTACCTTGCCCGATCCCGTGGGGCAACTGCAGATTCATCGGGAGCTAGACGCTGGGCTGGTGCTCAAACGGATCAGCTGTCCTTTGGGGGTGGTGGGGGTCATTTTTGAGTCTCGCCCCGACGCGGTGATGCAAATCAGCTCCCTCGCCATCAAATCGGGCAACGGCGTCATCCTCAAAGGGGGGCGAGAGGCCGTGCGCTCTTGTCAGGCCATCGTCACTGCCATCAAAGACGGCCTTGCCACCACAGCCGTCCCCCCAGAAGCGGTAGAACTCCTCACCACAAGGGAAGAAACCCTGGAAATGCTCACCCTAGAGCAGGACATTGACCTGATTATTCCTCGGGGGTCCAATGCCTTCGTCCGCTTTGTGCAAGAGAACACCGCCATCCCGGTGTTAGGCCATGCTGAGGGCATCTGCCACCTCTATGTCGATGCCGCTGCCAACCTAGATCAGGCGATCGCCATTGCTGTGGATGCCAAGGTGGGTTACCCCTCGGCCTGCAACGCCATCGAAACCCTGTTGGTGCATGAGGCGATCGCCCCTGAGCTGCTGCCTCGGCTGGTGGAGGCGCTGCGGGGCCACGGGGTTGAGCTGCGGGGCGATGCGGCGGCCCAGCGTTTGGCGGCAATGTCAGGGGCCACCGAGCAAGACTGGGCCACCGAGTATAGCGATCTGATTCTGGCTATCCGGGTTGTGCCGAACCTAGAGGCGGCGGTGGACCACATCAATCGCTACGGATCCCGCCATACGGAGGCGATCGTTACGGATGATGACAGCGCGGCCCAGAAATTTGTCCGTCGGGTGAATGCGGCGGGCGTGTTTCGCAACTGCTCTACCCGCTTTTCAGATGGGTTCCGCTACGGCTTTGGCGCGGAAGTGGGCATCAGCACTCAAATTATGCCGCCGCGCGGCCCGGTGGGGTTGGAGGGGCTGGTGACCTACCGCTATGAATTGGTGGGCAATGGCCAGACTGCCGCCAGCTATTCTGGCCCCAGCGCGAAACCATTTACCCACCGCGATCTGCTGTAGCGACACACTCATCAGAATGGTCTGGATTCGGCGGCACATGCCCCATGCTGATGAAACCGTGATTGCCAAGTTCAAGCCGTTCCCGCGATCAAACCTGGGGATGGGACCAGCTTTTATGCCGCGTTGGCTTTGAATGCCTTTACCATGCCATCGGTGTAGGGCTTCAGCAGCTTACTTTCGTTTGCATCAAGGCGAGAGTGGATTTCATCCACCAGCATCTGAATGCCCTGGGCCGTCATTTTCCAGGGAACGCCGATTTTTTCTAGCACTACAATGCATAGCGCAATCAATTCCTGCTCTATGACGTGCAGACTGCCCTGCAGCACGGCCAGCCATAGATAGGCTTGAAACATGCTCAAGTCGCGCAACGACGAGTGCTTGACCGCCGCGCTACCCAGGGAGCCTCGGGGACTTTGGTACTTGGGGAAAGTGGTGCAGGCTTGGTTATAAACAGCCAAGGCAATATCTGACGACTGGGGCAACATCTGCTCAACCAACTTAAAGAGCGGGGCTTGGACATCGTGGCGGGCCGCCGCAGCGCACATCCGTTGCCAGGGCAGTGCCACCTGCTCTTCTAGAAAATCAAAATAGGCCGTGATTAATACTCGCTCCACGGGGCTAAGCTCCTCTAGCAGCAGAGCGTTGCTGAAATTGATCTCTGTGGTGATAAACCCAAGGGTGCACCAGTCTTTAGCGATCAGGTGCTGCTCTTGAAAGGCCAGTAGCAATGGTTCTAGGGTGCTTGAAAGCTTATGGACGTTTGGCATACCCCAAGCCACCAATGACGAATCGCCAAAGCTAGCCCGCAAAGCGTCTTTAGAATTTGCCGCCAACGCAGATTCCTGATACACCTCTAGCAGCTCGAGATATACCGGCGTGGAAAATTTGGCTAGATTTAGAACTTCCCTGAAGCCACATCCTTCTGGTAAATGGTCGTAGGCACGTCTAACTCGAACGGCTGCTAATTGGCAACGATCTTTGACTAGGGTTTTGGGCAATTTCTCAGCCGTTTTGGCCCGACCACTAACCGCTGCCGTGCGACGTAATTCGTCACGAACGATGGGACTATTGGCTAAATCTAGCTC
>JBARYO010000712.1:0-6801 GCA_049647905.1 Elainellaceae cyanobacterium
GCAACAGCGCATCTGCCAAGCTGCCGGAGAGCTGATCAATGGCGATGCCGTAGCGACTAGCTTCAGGCCAAGAGACGGAAAGATAACGCCCTGTCTCATCCTGAATACACATCAGCTCTAGATCAACAGGCCTACTATGCTGATTCAGCACGTCTGACTTGGGCAGTGCTGAAGAGAGGGGTAAGTGACTGGACGTCGTCATGTTGAATCCGCAAAAGGTACGCTGATAGCCTTCTTATACGGCTAAGGCGGCATTAGGTGACTAGTCGTATCGCCGCCACCGTAAACTCTGACATCGTAGTAGTATCCATGAGCACCCTGCATCGCTGCGTTTATGATAGCGCTCATCTCTTTAGGCGAATCAGGAAATTTACCTAATTATGTACACCAACGACATCACAGTTGCCTATGGGCCGTGAGCGCTAGGCCACACGCTGATCAGTCATTCCATTCCCCTCGAGCCGGTACCGGAGGATTTCGCTCTAGATTGCGGGTCAAATCATCGTCTCGACGAGCGCCGCTGCGGAGCCATTGCCTGAGCGCAACCTCAATGACCTTACTGGGGTTGTCGGTTAAATAGTTGACCTGTCGCAGTAGATCTGGGTCAAGCTGTACTGAGAGCTCGACTTTCTCTGACTCACTAGAATTAGTAGCCTCCTGTACTCCGACATCGCTGGTGTATTGTGAAGGCTTCGATTGAGCAGAATTGTTCATGGTGCGTATAACGGGTATTGAGTTGAGCAACTATAGATTGGGCAACAGATTGAGCAACTGAGTGGCTCCAAGATGGACTGCTTTATAGCCTGCTGACTTACGACAGCATGGCGAACGTCACCCATGGTAATTCAGGATGGAGAACAACAGTGCGTTCGACGATACGATGTGGCTTTAGGCCGATTGAGCGGAAGCTCGTAACTAGTAAGACACTATTGTTTCTATACGATCTCTATTTAAACCCATTGAGCCAGCGCTTTCAGTATTTCGAACCCTGTCGCATCAATGGTTTACAAAACCAAAGTCGTAGGGGGGTTACAACGCCGAAGCTATAGCTATGGGGAATCGGTACTGCACTGAGCCTATTGTAGGCATTACAATGGATTAACCTTCCGTGATCCCAATGCCCGTCATCTCAGCGTTTGCTGATTGAATCGCACTATCATGACCGATATCCCCGTTTCTCGCATTCGCAATTTTTCTATCATTGCTCACATCGACCATGGTAAGTCCACCCTGGCCGATCGCCTCCTGGAAGAGACGGGCACGGTCAGCAACCGCGACATGAAGCAGCAATTTCTCGACTCTATGGACCTAGAGCGGGAGCGGGGCATCACTATCAAGCTGCAGGCTGCCCGCATGAATTACAAGGCCCGCGATGGTGAAAGCTATGTGCTCAACTTGATCGACACCCCTGGTCACGTTGACTTTTCCTACGAGGTGTCACGCTCCCTCGCGGCCTGCGAAGGGGCATTGCTAGTAGTGGATGCCTCCCAAGGTGTAGAGGCTCAAACCTTAGCCAACGTCTATTTGGCCTTAGAGAACGACCTGGAAATCATCACCGTTCTAAACAAAATTGATCTGCCCGGCGCTGAGCCGGAGCGGGTCAAAGCTGAAATTGAAGAGGTGGTGGGCCTCGACTGCAGCAATGCCATCATGGCATCGGCCAAAGAAGGCATTGGCATCACCGATATTTTAGAGTCTATTGTGTATTTGGTGCCGCCCCCCAAGGAAACGGTAGAGAAGCCGCTGCGGGCCTTGATTTTTGACAGCTATTACGACCCCTACCGTGGGGTCATTGTTTACTTCCGGGTCATGGATGGCACCGTCCGCAGGGGCGATCGCGTCAAGCTGATGGTGTCAGGGAAAGAGCATGCCATCGATGAGCTGGGCGTCCTCTCCCCGACCCAGATAGAGGTGGATGAGCTGCATGCGGGGGAAGTGGGCTACTTCTCTGCAGCCATCAAGTCAGTGGAAGACGCGCGGGTTGGCGATACCATTACCTTGGTGAAAGCGCCTGCGTCAGAGGCGCTACCGGGCTACACGGAAGCCAAACCCATGGTGTTTTGCGGCCTATTCCCCACCGATTCTGAGCAGTTTGAAGACCTGCGGGATGCCTTGGAGAAGCTGCGCCTCAACGATGCGGCACTGCAGTACGAGCCAGAGACCTCCAGCGCCATGGGGTTTGGCTTCCGCTGCGGCTTCTTGGGTCTGCTGCATATGGAAATTGTTCAAGAGCGGCTAGAGCGGGAGTACGACCTAGACCTGATTATTACGGCCCCCTCTGTGATCTATCGGGTGACCACCGCCGAGGGAGAAATCATCCAGATTGACAACCCTTCCCTCCTCCCCGATCCGCAGTACCGGGAGAAAATTGAAGAGCCTTACGTCAAAGTGGAGATGATCGTGCCGGAGGAGTTTGTCGGCACGCTGATGGAGCTATGCCAGGGCCGCCGTGGGGACTTCAAGGACATGAAGTACCTTGCCCAAGGCCGAACCACCCTGGTGTACGAGATGCCCCTGGCCGAGGTGGTAACCGACTTCTTTGACCAGATGAAGTCGCGATCGCGGGGCTACGCCAGCATGGAATACCAGTTCATTGGCTACCGCGAAAATCCGCTGGTGAAGATGGATGTGATGATCAACGGCGATATCGCTGACCCGCTGGCCACCATTGTCCACCGCGACAAAGCCTACAACGTGGGCCGCGCCCTGGTGGAAAAGCTCAAGGAGCTCATCCCCCGTCATCAGTTCAAAATTCCGCTGCAGGCCAGCATTGGCAGCCGCATTATTGCCAGCGAGCGCATCCCTGCCTTGCGCAAGGACGTGTTGGCAAAGTGCTACGGCGGCGACATTAGCCGGAAGAAGAAGCTGCTGAAAAAGCAGGCCAAAGGTAAGAAGCGCCTCAAGTCTTTGGGGACGGTGGATGTGCCTCAAGAAGCGTTTATGGCGGTGCTGAAATTGTAGGTGCGGTTGATGGTGACGCATAGATTATGACCCAGCGCCGGTTTCTGGGCATCGATCTGGGGT
Source organism: Elainellaceae cyanobacterium (assembly GCA_049647905.1). Lineage (GTDB taxonomy): Bacteria > Cyanobacteriota > Cyanobacteriia > CAKZMO01 > CAKZMO01 > JBCCAG01. The sequence goes on from JBARYO010000712.1 coordinate 3,025, forward strand.
GGACGTCTGGTGAAAGCGGTCTGTGCTGTCTGGAATGGGTGAACGAACCAGCCAATTGCCTAAAGCTAGTCGATCTCACCCGCCGGTTGGCGATCGCCGACATTTTGGCCTGGGTAGATGAGCAGGCCAACGGTGGAGATGCCGTTGTGGCCATCGATGCGCCGACAATTATCCCCAACGATACCGGCATGCGCTTGGCAGAGAAGCTAGCCCATCGTCATTTTGGCCGCTACCACGCAGGCTGCTACCCGGCCAATCGAGGTCGTCCCTTCGCTGAACGTACCGCTGGATTGGGGACTACCCTAGAACAGCGCGACTATCGCCATGCCCCAACTGCCACTGCGCCTCAGCCATCGGGGCGCTATCAGCTGGAGGTGTTTCCCCACGCCGCCATGATTCACCTGTTTCAGCTGCCCCGCATTTTGAAATACAAAAAAGGTCGTTTGAGCGATCGCCGTGAGCAGCTGACGCGGTTGAGGCAGCTGATTTTGACGCATTTGCCTCAGCTTAGCCCCGCTTTGGCTGCACCGCTGTTACCCCCTATTCCGACCACGGGCCGCGAGTTGAAGGCGGTGGAAGATCAGCTGGACAGCCTAATTTGCGCCTACATTGCGGCCCATTGGTGGTGCTGGGGGGCTGAGAAGAATCTGACGCTGGGGGATGTTTCATCGGGCTATATTGTGGTGCCGACGCCGATGGGGCTTCCGGGAGACCCGTAATGGGCTTGCCTTGTCGCGAGATACTGTATGTAGAAGCGATGCCCAATTTTGCCCATGACGAAACAAATCTATATTCAGCCCGCAGATGTGGCTGCTGCTGAGCCACTAGCGCAGCTATCTGAGCGGACGTTCCGGGCTGCATTTGCCAAAGATAACTCACCTGAGGATATGGAGGCGTACGTCAGCGCTTCGTTTTCGCTCAGTCGCATCCAGGCCGAACTAGCGGATGAGGCGAACAGGTTTCTCCTCGCGTTTGCGCTGGGCGGCGACGTTCCCTGTGGCTATGCTAAGCTCCGGACCGGGAGAACAGACCCCAGTGTGACAGGACCAGACCCAATTGAGCTTGAACGGCTCTATGTGGATCAGAGCATGATTGGCTGTGGGGTGGGTGCGACATTGATGCGGGCAAGCCTCAATGCGGCTCGGTTGGCTGGATACCGGACGCTGTGGCTTGGGGTATGGGAGCACAATGAGCGGGCGATCGCGTTTTATCAGCGGTGGGGGTTTACGACGTCGGGACGCTATGTGTTTGTGCTGGGTTCTGATAGGCAGACGGATTTTATTATGGAGCGGCCAGTGGAAGATTCAGGGTCTTGATATTAAGGGGTAGGGCTAGGCAACTCAGGGTCGATGCCTTGATATTGATGGTTGAGGTGTCGCAATTGAGCGTCGAGGTCGTGACTTGGTCGAGAGAGCCTACCGATCCCTCAGACCGGCAGCACCTTGCCCCGCAGCCCCGTAGGCGACTGGAGCCCGTAGCGTGAGAGCAGCGTCGGCAGAATGTCGTAGAGCTGCGCTCCTTCTAGCACTTGGCCACTCTTAGGCGACTGAGGGTCGTGGAAAATCATTAGGCCAAAGGGGGCGTGGTTGGCATCGTCGGGGCCGGTGTCGTTGTCGGTGGTGTGCAGCGCACCGATGCCCACCGATCCAATGGAGCGCCAGGCCAAATCATCGAAATATACAATCAGGTCTGGGGCCATCCCCCGCACCCGCCGATAAATCTCCTGGGGCCTGAAGACCTTGACGACAAGCGGGTTACCCTCGGGGTCAGTGAGGGTTTTGAGCTGTTCAGCGAGCTGCGATCGCAGCGCCTCATACTCCGCCATAGACACGATGCCCTCCGGCTCCCGCCCTTCAACATTGATAAAGATGCGGGCATAGTATCCGCCTGCGCCCCAGACTTTAGTCTGACTCCAGTCCACAGCAGCCCTGTCTAAAGAAACGGGTTCGCTGGGGGTTTCCTTCAGGGTCAAGTAGCCCTGGGCCATCAGCCACTCATTGATGCAGATTCCCCCCATTAATGGGCGAGCCCCATGGTCTGAGACGACGAGCACCGCCGTTTCGTCGCTGCATTGGTTCAGCAAGTCGCCGATTCGCTGGTCAACATGGCAATAGTAGTCATGGATAGCGTCGCGGTAGGGCGAATCTGGCTCGTACTGAGGATGGCGCGGGTCCATGGGCTTCCAAAACGAGTGGTGGATGCGATCGGTGCCCATATCCACTAGCATCAGCATGTCTGGGCTATCTCGATGGATGAGCTTCTCCGCCAGGGTGAAGCGCTGGTCGCATAGGGTAAACAGGTTGCCCAAAATCCGCGCTTTGTCATTGGAGCGGAATTGAGGCACATCTAGCATGAAGTCGGGCATCCACTCAAGGATCTGCTCTGCTAGCTCGGGGGGGTGGGTGAAAGGGCTATCAGTGTTGGGCGTCAAAAAGCAGGACACCAGCGACCCGTTCACCGGATAAGGCGGTGAGGTGCCCGGCACGCTCAGCACCGCCACTTGCCAGTCTGCCTCGCCCAAAATGTCCCAAAGGCGCGGCACTTTCACCGCCCGCCCGTCGGAAATAGCCATGCTGTGGTAATCGCGGCTGCGGCGGTTGCGGAAGCCGTAGATACCCAGTTCCCCTGGGTCTCGTCCGCTGGTCATGCAGCTCCAGGCCGGGACGGTGATGGCAGGGATGCTGCTCTCTAGGCGTCCGTAGCTGCCCTGGTCCATCAGTCGCGACAGGTTGGGCAGGTCGTCGCGCCACTGCTCAAAGACTAGGGACGGCTCCATGCAGTCGAGACCGATGATGATGAGGCGGGGGGAAGGGTTAGACATGGGAGTAGGAGCCACAGGTTAGCGAGCCGCCGATTGCTGACGCTGACGCCGTAGATAGAGGGTTATAGCGCCTCCCAAGACCGCGATCGCGCAGAGAATGTGCACCACGTTGAACGGCGTACCGGGGAAGAACCAGGAATCGGTGCGCAGAAACTCGATGAAAAAGCGCCCTAGGGGGTACCAAATCAGATACAGCAGCGTTAAATCCCCATCCTTGAGCTTGAAGCGGCGGGAAATCCAAAAAATGAGGGCAAACCCCGCGAAGTTCCATAGAGACTCGTAGAGAAACAGGGGATGGAAGCGGGTGCTTGGGTCATATTCCGCCAGATCACGATACGGCCCAATGCGGTGGCGCGGATCGATGCGTAGCCCCCAAGGTAGGCCAGTCGGCGGACCGTACAGCTCCTGGTTAATAAAATTGCCCCAGCGGCCAATGGCCTGGGCCAGGGGCAGCCCCAAGGCGATACCGTCCAGGAAAACCAGCATGGGAAGCTGGCGCAGCTTTGTGTAGATCCACAGCGCTAGCGTCCCGGCGATAAAGGCTCCAAAAATATGGATGCCACCGCTCCAAATTTTGAAAATCTCCGCTGGATTGGATAGGTAATACTGCAGGCCATCTTGACCACGCGGTGACTGAATGAACACGTAGTATAGCCGCGCCCCGATAAAGGCGGGGATCAGTACCCAAATCAGCATGTCCCAGAAGTCATCGGGGTCTTGACCCTGACGGCCAACGTAGCGGCTGGCCAGGGTAGCCCCCGTCAAGATAGCGACCATCATCAGCAGGCCGTACCAGCGGAGGGCAATGGGGCCAAACTCGAAGATGATGGGGTCAACCGGTGGGTACATAGCTGTAAAGCCTGGGGTTCTTGCCGCTTATGAGTTTATCAGGTTAGGGTTGGTCAGGTAGAGTCGGTAGTCGTGCCTCTAGCTGAGACTTAAGGGGTGCTAGCTCT
>JBARYO010000713.1:0-1975 GCA_049647905.1 Elainellaceae cyanobacterium
TTGTCTTACCCACTAGCGCCTTCAGACGCACCAAAATCTATCCCGTCATAGAGATCGGCCAGCCCAATATTAAACGCGATCGCCTGCAGCCTCAGCACATCAGCCTCCTGCCAATACTCCGTCAGCAGCCACTGGCCCGTCTCCGTTTTGCTGTGCTGGATGACATGGCACCGCCCTTGGTCGATTAAAACGTATTCCTGCATCGATGCAATTGAGCGGTAATACATAAATTTGTCGCCCTGGTCATAGTTCTGCGTAGACTTTGAGAGCACCTCCGCAATCATCGTAGGATTGGTAACCGTTGTTTTGCTGGCACCGGCGTAGGCGGGCAGCCCTCTCACGGTCATCACATCTGGATAGGTATATTGGCCGTATTCAGGAATCCACAGACGCACGTCGCCCATATACACTTTGCACTGTCCCCTTAGCCCTAGCTTTAGCGCAGCTGCCAAATTGAGCGCCAGCTCGTTATGGTTTGTTGTGCCGCCTGCCATCGGGACGATTTCTCCATTGCGGTACTCGCTCTTATAGTCAGCATCAGCCTCCCGCTGCAGATACTCTTCTGGTGTGTAGAGTCGGGGTGGGATCTGAACCATCCTTGAACCTCCCGTAAATACGGTTTTTTCTATGCGCTACTCTACAAGCTTGATGTTGCAAGGTAGCGGCCACGAGCCATGACATCTTCTAAGGTGCATTTGCCTGCAGGTGCTGCCGAAACGCCTTCGCTGCCGCCAGCGGGCTCGGATTGTGGACACAAGCCGTTAGCAGGGCAATATCTAGCTCTGGCAGTAGCTTACTACTCATCATCGGCTCATACCCAAACGTGTCGGGGTATTGGGCGATTCCATCTGGATGTTGGTGATATAGCGCGAAGCTATCATTTTGCCAAAACCAAACCTCCTGCACCCCCAAGCGTTGGTAAAGCGCCAACCGATTGATGCCGCCGCTAGTAATAATGACTTCGATCGCTAGGTCCGGGACCGCCTTATCGCTGCCGATGCAGTAACTCTCATCCGGCTCCCCACCCGCCTGCTGTTGCCCCAATGTGGTAGAGCCCATGGGAAAATATTCCGTGTTGGTTTCTAAGAAGTAGAGCAGCAGCAGATCGCCAATGCGAGTTTTGCTGCTTTCATGGCGGCGGCTGGGGGCCACAATTTCTAGCACTCCGTTCAGGTAATAGACGCGATAGGACGTGTTGCCCAGCTCAGCCAGCAGGGTCTGGTATTGGAGCCAGGGTACGTTACTCAAAATCCGGTGCTCTTCTGAGTCAGGCAGGTTGAGCTGGGCAGATAGATCGTTAAGGAGAATCACGGCGCTGGTGTGTTTGGGCTAGCAGTTCTCATTTTGAAGCGGCAGCATAGCGTAGTTATCCTATTATTGCCGAGATATTCCCAATCGTCTCCGCAAAGCAGGCCAGCTATTCAGGACTCCCTCCCGAGCTTTGAGTGTCGTGGTCCGCGCTTTGGGCTCCGTCTTCCGGGCTTTGAGCTCCACCCTTCGAGCTTTGGACTCCATCTTCCGAGCTTTGAGCCCGACGCTTCGGGCTTCGAGCCTGACCCGCCGAGCTCAGGGCCTGACCCTTTGAGCTTTGAGCTACACCGTTTGAGCCCTCCAACCTGGCGTTCCGAGCCTAGAGCTGCGCGCTTCAAGCTCAGAGCCTCATCATTCGAGTGTCTAAACAAAAAGCGCCCCCGGAACCCCTCCAAGGACGCAGATGGGATTCAATTCATGCACCCTGCGCGACTCACCTTACTCGTCTTGAGGGAGCGATCGCGGAGCGAAGCCAAAGGCTTTATTGCTCCTGCGGTCCCGTCCGCGACGAGCGCGTGAACCGCTGCCCCATCTCTCGCATGGCGGCGTCTAGGCCATCCATCTGGCCGCTGACTTTGGTGTAGTTGTAGACTTTCAGCGCCGCCGTGTAAGACTCGCTACCCACCGCTAGCAGGGTGTCGTCGAGCAGCTCGTGCAGCTGGGC
>JBARYO010000714.1:0-6413 GCA_049647905.1 Elainellaceae cyanobacterium
GGAGCTAACACCATGGATCTGCCCAGCACGACAATTCTGCCAGAATTTTTATATCGCCTCAGTTTTCCTGGTCAGACTCAACTGTTCAGCAAGGATGATTCCAATGCTGAGCTAAAGCCCCCACTGCCCAAGATGGAAAACAACTACTGGGAGCGCCACGTCTGGGGAACAAAGCAGGATACCAACGCGCTGCGCACATTCCTTCGCCGCAAGACGCACAATCGTCTTTACAAATATATTGAAGGGTTCATCGACCCAGAGCGCGAGGGGGAAATCATCTCGCCGTTCCAGCTGGGCAAGAAGACCCGAGTTGTCCCGTTCCAGCCCGCCGCTTGGTACGCGCCGCTGTGGCCAAAGATGAAGGCGTTTGCGCTGCCTAGTTTTGCTGAAGGCTATATCCGCATCAATGTGGAAGGCCGAGAGCCCGGCGGATTGGTGGCTCAAGAGGACTACGATTCCTTCTGTAACGAGCTCGTCGAAAAAATTGGCCGCATGACGGATGCCAGAACTGGCATTCCCATGGCGCAGGAGATTATTCGCATGCGTCAATCGGCAATGGACGACGACCCCAAACTGCCTGATGCGGATATCGTCGTAGTGTGGCAGGAGGAGTATGCGAGCGACTCAATTGAGAGTCCCGATGTTGGTCGCATTGGCCCGATTCCTCACTACCGCTCTGGTAGTCATAGACCAGAAGGCTTCTTTATCGCCAACGGTCCTGGCATTGAGCCGGCTGCAACCCTGGATGGCGGCCATGCGCTCGACATTTCACCGACGATTCTGCAGCTGATGGGTGCCCCGGTACCAGACTACCTTGAGGGCAAGGCGCTTGACTTACTGCGGGAAGAAGCTGCTGTCGGCTAATCGTTGGCACTGAGGCAACTCATCACGGTGTGGGCGTTCAACATGCCTGCGCTGACGGAAGTCCAACAACGCGATCGCCATCGGATTGGCCAACCTCGATCCAATGGCGATCGCGTCCGTTTTCGGGGGTGCTGGCCTGGTAGATTATGTAATGCTGCTAACCACTACACAATCGAGATGAGCCAGGATCAAACTGCCACTGTGACTGTCCCCGCAACAACGGCCAACCTCGGTCCGGGGTTTGACTGTCTTGGGGCGGCAGTGACACTTTACAATCGGTTTACGTTTGAGCGAAGCGATACGCTACAGATTACGGCTACGGGTACCGAGGCGGAGCGGGTAGCTTTGGATAAGACCAACCTGGCGTATCGCTCATTCGAACATCTATACGACAAAATTGGCCAACCCGTCCCCCCAGTAACACTCTCGATTCAGCTCGGGGTTCCGCTAGCTCGGGGACTTGGTAGCTCTGCGACGGCCATCGTTGGCGGTCTTCTCGGCGCTAACGCTCTTGCAGGGGCTCCGCTGAGTCGAACCGATATTTTAGCCCTCGCGATCGCGTTGGAAGGCCATCCCGACAACGTTGTTCCGGCTTTAGTCGGGGGCTGTCAGTTGACGATATCCACCCCCGACGGACCATTGGTATGCCCTATCCCATGGCATACCGATATTGCCCCGATCTTGGCCATTCCTAATTTTGAGCTCTCCACTCAAACAGCCCGAGAGGTTCTTCCACCCCATTACCCCCTAAAAGCCGCCGTATTTAGCGCCTCCCGAGTTGGCTTGCTTGTGCGGGGTCTTGAGACAGGGCAACAGGCGTGGCTCGCCGCCGCATTACAGGACAAGCTGCATCAGCCCCACCGAAAAGCGCTGATTCCAGGCTATGACGATCTTCATCAGGCGGCACTTGCAGCAGGCGCTTACGGGCTCGTCATCAGTGGGGCAGGACCAACGGTACTGGCAATGGCCCATCCCACAATGGCAGCGACGGTTGCAGAAACCTTAGCCCACACGTGGCGAGCTCGAGACGTTACGGCCACAGTGATCCGCCCTACCTTGGATCGAACCGGTGCTCACGTCACAAGACCAGACCCTGAACCCTAAGCGCGAGCTAGCACAATGGGCAAATTCTTGTTGCGGATCCTTTCAATTAAAACTTTCTGTTATCTTAAGAAACTAAAGTTAAAAAAGATAACTTTAGAGTTTGCAATGATCGACTGATCGCCTTACCTAGAAGGAGCTACAGCCATTTTGCATTGACAGTTTTAGCTCATTGTATTAAGTCTTCTTGCACGTCGGTTCTGAGAGAAATAAACCTACGCTTCAATAAAGTTAAGTTGCAGTTCTAAATCGTTATCTTCGACATCACAGACTGTGCGTCTTAACGGAGGCAAAGCGATGTAGAGGAATATTGCGCAGCAGAACGATGCGTGATGAATGAACTGCTCCGAATTGAATTAAAGCGGCTATCTCGACAGCGTGACCATGATGAACTGGTACTCCCAACTTACACGGCTCATTCTAGATTTTTATCGTGAGAACCCAGCTGAGCTTCGCCAGCTAAAGGTTCTTGAATCTTGTCGGCTGAATCGATGGTGGGGAATATTGCGCATTCACTGCCCCAACAGCGATATTGCCTATACTATTGTCGATCGCGCCACCCTTCTTTGCGAGCCGATTTCTCAGCTTCGCCTCGCTTACGAAATTAGACTCATTGTCGATGGTAGCGTCGTCACGAGTCTATCAGTCCAGCAATGCACCGCAAAGCAGAGCCGCCGGAGCAGCGATCGCCTCCTATAAGCGAGTTGCTGTACAGCAGTGCTATGCCATGCGCTGTTGGATCTCAGTTGTTGGATTTCGGTTGTTGGCTCTCGGCTCCCTACAAATTTATCTTGCCCTCATTTACCGCATCGTTCTGGTACGTACCATAGGTCTTGGTAGCGTGGTGCGGTGCGGAGTACAGGTCTAGTTCACCATACTACCAAGACCTATACTTTCTGAGGTATGTCATATGAAAACGGAATCAGCACCTCGTCAAAGCGCTATCGAATCTCGCCTGCCCGTGGGTCTGTTTCTGCTGCGAATCAGCGTATTTCTCGTCTTCCTAATGTGGGCGCTTGACAAATTCGTCCGCCCCGAGCATGCCGCTGCCGTGTACGAAAGCTTTTACAAATTGGGCGGTCTTGGCAGCGCGATCTTCTACGTTATCGGAGCTGTGCAGCTTGCCATCATCGTCGCCTTTGTTCTAGGCCTTTGGAAGCGATGGACCTACGGAATTGTTTTGTTCATGCATGCCGCCTCGACGTTCTCCGCATTCAGGCAGTACTTGAATCCATTTCAAGATCCGAACCTCCTCTTCTTTGCCGCTTGGCCTATGCTTGCCGCTTGCTTCGTGCTGTTTTACCTAAAAGACTGGGACACAAAGTTTTCGCTATGAGGGTTTTCGCCATAAGGTCCATGCTCTCTAGCGCCCAAGCTGGTTAGGGATATCGTCACATCCGCCGGGGACGGTAGCCCGACTGCTAGAACCACTCCAGGCGCAGATGTACTGCCGCTGCGGATCCGATAGCCGCTTTACGCGGCTAAAGTTTGCGTTCTCGACAACGGTCCCCGTACATTCTCCGGTGGTATAGTTTGCTCGCTGGGTGCGCGATCGCGGCGTTGCGGTTTCGATGTCGCCATAGAACAACCGTGCCCCCATCAGGTCTGCCTCCCGCAAATCAGCTTCGTACAAAATCGTGCGAGCTAGGTTGGCTTTGACTAAGTCGCAGCGGATGAGGTTCGATCTAACTAAGTTTGCATCGCTAATATCGGTCCAGCGCAGGTCTGTTCCTGCCAAGTTGGCAGCGGCCAGCATGACGCCCAAATCAATGACGCGGATGCCATAGTCGCGGTCTTCCTGGTAGCCTCCCATGCCATCCAGCATCGCGCGGCCCAAGTGCCGATCGCGGCGCAGCGGCGTCAGCAGCCGAGAGCGAGAGAGGAACCGGACAATCTTCGCTTTGCCGGGGGCATCGACGCTACTCAAGATAGCCGCCGTGCGTCCCTCAGCGATCGCCCGCTCTTGAGGCCAATCCTCCAGCAGTCCCTCAGCGTCCAGCACCAAGTCTGAAATGCCCTGAAAATAAGAGTCAATAGTCTGCTGCTGGGTAATGAGGTTTTGCTGGATGGTTAGATCCTTAGAAATGACATACTGTCGCCACGCCACATAGACGGCCAAAATTGCAATCAGAATTTGTCCAACAGCGCCAAAGACATCGCCAATGGCCCCCACCGCATCCCAATTGAGGGTACCAAACCAGCCCCCCAGCCAGCGGTCCACCCCCACCACCTGCAGCAGCCCCACCACCGCTGCCGCAATCCCCACAATGGCCACGGTGATCGCGCGCTGCTGCGGTGAGATCAACTCCGACAGCATCGGCTGTAGAACAGCCCAAGACATTCTGATGGAGACCAAAAGCGCCACCAATGCCCCAGTAATCACGAGCCAAGGCGTACCAAAGACCATACCCAACAGCATGATGCCAATAGCCATCAACACAATGAGACTACCGGGTGGGGCAGCACCACGAGGCTGAACCCAAAGCTCCGTGCTCGCTACTGCCGATATCACTTGAGTTGTCCCCTTGCCTTTATCCCCTTGCGGTGCGCTGGGAGTGGGCTCATCCGCTGGCTCGCTACCGTCAGCCGGTGGCAACCCATGGCTCTGACCATTGGTTCCATTAGCCCCGTTGGTATCATGGACTCCAGTGGAGCTTGGAACTGGGTTGTCATCTTCAGTGAATGGCGCAGGGCTGAGCGCGTCGGGATCAGAGGGCATAGCAGGCGGATATTATATAGAGTTAAACAGACGAGGAATGCTGTCGGCGCAGGTGCTGCAGACAAATCAGGTCAGCATGTCGGCGCGCCAACCAAGCAAAACTGCGATAATGCTAATAATTATGTCAACTTTATTTGCACATCGCTATGCATTACGTGATCTATGATGGCAGCTGCAATTTATGTGCCAACCTAGTCAGAGCATTAGAGACATTAGACCAGGGCCAACGGTTTCGTTACATACCGATGCAGGATGAGATTCAGCTCAGCAAGCTTGATGTTACCCCCCAAGCTTGTCAAATGGGGATGATTGTAATCGATATGGAAAACCCCCAGCGGCGTTGGCAGGGAAGCGACGCGGCTGAGGCAATTGGTCGTCTGCTGCCAATGAGCCAGCCCATCGTCAACGCCTACTTGGCTGTCCCTGGCCTGAAGCCTGTGGGCGATCGCATCTATGAACAGGTGCGAGATAACCGCTATCAGCTGTTCGGCAAGCGATCGCAGGTTTATCAGTCGGCTTATCCTGCCGAGTTGGTTGGCGACCGTGATACCTCAGGCCGCGATTCTTCTCCAGAGGGGTCCCTTGTCTGAGAGGGTGTTTGAGACGTCGCAAAAGTTCTGCTTCACCCCCTCTAAGCGCCACGGCCACCAATATAGCGCTGCAGGGAGATAGCGCTGCAGGGAGATGGAGTCCGTATTATGATGCAAGTAAGCCATAAACTTTTGTAAAGCCCTTGACTTTAGCAAACAACCCCTATTCTGCTACAGCGTCGCCAACAGCGTGGCATGCCTTACGACCGCGTTGGCAAGGGGGGGAAGATATCGTGAAAGCGGGCCTTCCACACCAGCAGCTTGCCCCCACCTGGCAAGTTCTGCTTTTGGGGGATGGCTCTCCCACGCGCCACCTCCAGCTTCTGACCGGAGAGCCAACGGAAGTTGACGTGATTGACATGTCACCTGTCGGCCATGACTTAGACGGAGCACCTCAATTGATTCAGACGGTCCCCGGCCCTCGTCTACGGCGTCAGGTATGGCTGAAAACGGCCTCTGGTCAACGTTTGGCCTATGCCACCTCTTGGTGGGAAGCCAGTCATGTGGATGAGTATTTACAGAATCGTTCCTTGCCCATCTGGGCTAGCCTCGCCAAGCTCAGAACTGAGCTTTATCGAGACGTGCGCGGTATCTGCTACGGCACGTCAGAACCCTTAGCAGAGGCGCTTGGAGAAGAGGGTCCATTTTGGGGGCGACACTACTTGTTTTGGCACAACGGACAGCCGCTAACGCTGATATACGAAGTGTTTTCGCCCTACCTGAGCCGGTATTTAGGACCTATGCGCCGTTAGAGAACCGCAGATACCCTACGGGAAACCCACGGGTGACCGGCTCAGCCACACGGCACCCATGGGAGCATTCTCTAGAAGCTGTTTTCGCCGCGCCGCGCTGCACCAGACTTGAGGAACAAGTTGCGCGCACCATCGTTTTCATACACGCACTCAACAACCGGGGTGCCTGATGTCTGCTCAAGATCGCCAATGAATCCAAAGGTGTTCATACGCTGTTTGCACTGGCGGACATCTTGAGAGGACACCAGATCGCGCTGCTCAAGAATTGACCAGTTGTTGCTGCGCAGGACGCATCCGGGCTGCATCAGAGGCTGGGAAATAAAGACCTTAAATGGGTTCAGCGTCACGAAGGCCCGGAGGTCAACCGCGATCGCCCCTGCACCATAT
>JBARYO010000715.1:0-5051 GCA_049647905.1 Elainellaceae cyanobacterium
CCAACCCCAACACCATTTACTTATGGCCAGCCCCTTATCAGGTCGTCGCTTGCAGATCTATTTCACTGATACCGTCCCCTCTTGCGCAGATTTGCTCAACTAATAGGCTCAGCCAACTACGATTGTGACGGCAGGCCGTGCAGCATAGGGTTGCAAGGCAGCTTACGTCTTCGACATGCAGTATTAACGTGCCAAGGGGTAAGGGCTCATGATTCAATGGGAAACTATATGCCCTGACGCGATCGCCAGCTACGATCGCCCCAGTGCCACGTAGATATCGGCAAGCACAATGACACCTGGACAAGAGCCCCCTCAGCTGCTGCAACATCGCCTCCACTATCAAGGGCGTAAGTTCAGCTACGAGGTGAACCGCCTGCGGCTGCCCAACGGCGCGGAAGGCGAGTGGGAATGTATTCGCCACCCCGGCGGCGCCGTTGCCGTTCCTATTACCCCATCGGGACAACTTGTGATGGTTCGACAGTATCGTTTTGCCGTTCAGGGGCGCTTGTTAGAGTTCCCGGCTGGAACGGTAGAAGCCAATGAAACACCAGCGACGACCGTCCGGCGGGAAATTGAAGAAGAGACGGGCTACCGGGCCCACCAATGGCAGCCCTTGGGGCAGTTTTACCTGGCTCCAGGATATTCCGACGAAGTGATCTATGCGTTTCTGGCGCAAGACTTAGAAAAGCTCGACACCCCCCCCGATCTCGATGATGATGAAGATATTGAAGTAGTGCTGATGACGCCTGAGGCGCTGGAGCAGGCGATTCAAGACGGGGTAGCCGTCGATGCAAAATCCATTGCCTGTCTGTTGATGGCGCGATCGCTGCTTGGGCTTTGAGTTAGGACGGGACTGTTGATGACGACAACCAAGACAGCCGAAGAAATCAGAGCACAACTGCAGGGGATCAACATCTACCTTGTTGGCATGATGGGCACTGGAAAAACAACTGTGGGGCGTCATTTAGCTCAACTGCTGCGCTATCGCTTTTTTGATACTGACCACGTGGCGGAGCTTGCCACAGGTCAGTCTGTGGCGCAGCTTTTTGCTGAATCCGGCGAGGCCAGCTTTCGGGAGCTCGAAACCAACGTATTGAGCCGAATTTGCGCCTATCAGCGGTCCGTCATTGCGACAGGCGGCGGCACCGTGCTTTCTCCAAAAAACTGGAGCTATCTGCATTACGGCGCAGTCGTCTGGCTAAATGCTCCCATCGACGTTCTTTATGAGCGCGTTAGTCGAGATTCAAGCCGTCCGCTGCTGCAACGCCCCAATCCCAAGCAAGTTCTAACCGATATATTAGCTGAGCGACAGCCGTTGTATGACCAGGCTGATCTCCGCATTGATACCAGCGAAAACGAAGAGGCGCGGGATGTAGCCCTACGGGTTCTCGCAAAGCTGGACGACATTGTTAAGCCGTCTATGGTGGACCGATCCGAGAGCTGACGCGGTTCGTTTCATTACACCTCCTCTGTCGCCCAGGACAACATTTTTGACCCAAAGCACGACGTTGCAGAGGCGACAGGACAGCTCCGATATCCTGTGCCAGCTCCCGTAGTGGTTGATACCAAGCTCGTAGTTTTGTGCATGTTAAACCGTAGACATGCCGGTTTGCCTATATCTAGAGGATATGGTGCCCCTGCCCCGCTTGTTACACCTGACAAACTACAATAGGCGACGCAAGTTTAGGCCGTAGCTGCAGCGAGTATGGTTACAACGTCGGTTGACTAGCATTCTATGGAGACACACCCTGATGGCAATTACATCGGTCATATTCGCAGCCGCAGCAGTCGTTGCATCTAATCTTGGAGGGCTTGAGGTACCGGGCCACCAGCAAGACCATTTGGGTTTGATCGCCGCCGCAAATCCACCCTTAGAACTAGCGCAGCGTCAGCCCGATCGCTCCGGTGTCCTAGCCACAAGAATTAGCGGCAGCTGGGTCAACCTCCGCAGTGAACCAACATTGCAATCGCAGGTTAAAGGGGAAGGTCGCGATGGCGATCGCGTCACGATTTTGCGTGATACTGGCGGTTTGAGCGATCGCTATCAGTGGTACTTTGTCGAGCTTGCTCAAACTCGCGCTCAAGGCTGGGTCAGGGGCGATCTAATTCAGGAAGAGTCTGGTCAAACACCGGTTGCCCAGCGAGTAGAGCGTCCAGATTCACAATCAACCCCGCAATCAATCTCACAATCGCCGCCATCGGCTCCGGTCCCCTCACCTCAGGTCTCCACCCCCCGGACGCGCACCACCTCGGGTTCTACACCAGCGACAGGTGGTGCTTTCCCTACAGTGTCCGTCCCACGGCAGTCTCCCCACGCCCGTACGGTTTCTCCGCCTTGGCACACGGCCTCTCGCGAGGTCTCTCCTGAAGAGACGAATGAATCACGCAGCACAACAAATGCGGGAGGACGCCGCGCAAGCACTACGGCATCCCGCATTGGACTAGACCCCTCCCGCGATGAGTTCGATGTTCCATCCTCTTTAACAGCTCCAGCTGAGTACACCGCTGAAGAAGTCGACTACTTTAGAGAAATTGCCCTTGGCAGCGAATTTGGCAATGCCAGTCAGCGTATCCGCAGATGGGACAGCGACATTAACATTCGGGTCCACGGCAATCCAACCCAGGCCGACCGCACAACCTTAGCAAACGTCGTACGGGAGCTTGATGACATCCTCAGTCAGGGTACTGGCGGTCGCGTCAGCGTCAATGTACTTGGGGCCGGGGATTCCCAGCAGCCCAACGTCGATATGTACTTTGTGCCCCACGGTGAATTTAGCCGCTACGAGCCCAATTATCGGGCAGGTAACTTGGGGTTCGCGTACGTCAATTGGAGCCAGGACAAAATCTACAAAGCCCGTATTCTAGTTACCAGCACGAATGATATCTCTCAAACAGAGCGATCGCACCTCATTCGCGAGGAACTGACGCAGTCGCTGGGGTTGCTGAAAGATTCTCTACGCTATGCCGACAGCATTTTCTACCAGGGTTGGACAAGCACGACCGACTACAGTCCCCTTGACCGAGCCGTAATCCAAATGCTCTACAGCCCAGAAATTCGCCCTGGCATGGATGGCCGTCAGGTTGAAGCAGCGCTAGATGATGCGACAAGGATGGTTGCGAGCGATCCCATAGGACTGCGATAGGCTGCTGTCCTAAAGGAGCAATAATTTTAGCCGTTAGACGGCAGGCATGCAATTAGACGGCAGGCATGCAAAAAGGGTACCGACGACTGTCCGCGTTTCGTCTCGGTACCCTTTTTGGTTCGCTCCTCACACGTCCATAACTATATCATACGGCTCTTCTTCTGTCACTCCTAGGTCTCAAATTTCTTGCAAAGTATTTCGTCAACACACAGGACCAAACGCAGCTATAAAGTTACTGGAGGCACAAGGCCCAGTCCACAGAACAGCTGTGCTAATACGCGCTGTGTTACCGCCATCAAACCCAAATCAGCCTGAGCGTTGAGCCTATCTAGCGATAGATCTGATGCCGCATCTATTGGATCTATGTTTTCTGAGCATGTTTGTACCAATGGACGGCTTACAGCGTGGAAGGCGTAAAAGGCATTGCTAACCTCAACTAGGCCTTGATTGTAGACCCGACGTAAGGCTCTTGCGTGCCGCGTCCTAGACCGATGGGCTATCTCTGCCTCTGCTGAACGATCCAAAGACCGAATTAGGTTGAGCAGTAACGCCTGCCGTATCTCTCCTCTACTCCAAAGGCGATCGCCCCTCAGCCAGGGGATGCTGCGTGCTGCGTTGCCCACTTTCTTGCCAATGCTGCCAGTGCTGAGCCGCTGGCGCGTATCACTTTGGGAAACCAAGCCATTCTCTCGGGCAAGCCGTAGTATGGTGCAGCAGCGCGCGTAGGCATGGACGACGCTGAAGCCGATCTCACCGGAGCCAAGGTCGTTAGAGGCTCTCAATGGCGATGATCCAAGTCCTGGGGTCCATAGCTGCTGCTCTAGCCATCGCGCTACACCAGCAGCTGAGATAGAGACATCGATCCATTCACCTCCCCCCTTGCGCTCCTTACAAGGATCGGCACTCTCCATAGAAACGGCAATATACGGCAACAACCAGTCTATTGAAGGCTCCACAATCGAAAGCTCTAGCGCCTGATCCAGCTCTGAAAGGTGAGGCGGAGTCAGGGCCACAAGCCCTCGTCTTATTGCCTCAGCAAGGTGTTGGGGAGAATTTCCTCCACTGCGGGCAAGCGTCAGCGCGAGGGACGAGCGGTAGGTGAGTGGATAAGCCTGACAAGTATCAATTTGCAACAGCCTCGGGGCGCGATGCTCTCCCGAAAGAAATGTATCCCATGACACACTCTGGCAGGATTTGACTGCAGCACACTGAAGCAGATACTTGAGCGTTGTCCCCAGCGATCGCCTTGGGTTAACCAAAATCCGGGCTGCCATTATGCTTGTTGCTTGTGCCGGTTTTTAGGGGCAATGACTTGGGTCATACTGCCGTCCCCCTGGCCAGACCGTATCCGTGTCGTAGTATTTGTCATGTATTCGCTGTAGCATGGGGCATGGTTTCCTGTTGTGACGGTTACTGGTTTCAAAAACGCCAGTACAGCAAACGTCACAAGATAGCCGCGCTCAAAGCCAGACTCATATTTGCCCTTGGGCTGCTTTGCTGCGACGTTTGCGATCGCGGCCCATAGGCGGCCACGGAATATCACTACAGGCCACTGTTAGATTGCGCACACCATCTGCTCCCGCACTAGAGTAATGTACCTTAGCTTGATGATGACTGAATATATATCGCAACAGGCCGTCTGTTTGAGACAACTGGTCTTGGACCTGGGGCAAAATAGTACCCCAAGTGAGCGATCTTTAGGGGCCATATTTTCACAAAAGTGCACATTCTCGTCCTGATTTCAGAGTGTTTCCCCTGTACATAAGGTCATGTTGGATAATACTGACTTAGTATCCCTGAGTCAGCGTTTCTAAAATGACGTTGTTTACGTATTCCTTCACCGTTAACGCTTGTTTCCAGATTCGCTGTTGAATTTACACTAACCTTCTTTGATACCGGAACCTGCCT
>JBARYO010000716.1:0-7903 GCA_049647905.1 Elainellaceae cyanobacterium
TCGCCAAAGGAAAATGTGTCGGCCTGAGTCTGAGTGTGAACCCCAACCGTGCCCGGAAACTGCGCTAAGACTTGGGCGATCGCCCTATCCATTGCATCGGAAAGGGAGCCCATACTAACCAGGTGACCCACCGGACGGCTGAACCAAGGGGTGATGTAAAAAGGAAGCCAATCATAGGCAAAGTTGAGCAGTACATCATAGTCCTGGTGGATCTGGCGAGCATGCTCCCACATTGCAGCTAGCACGGAGTCAGCGGGCATTTGAATCAGAGCGTCGCGTCCCTGAGTTTGGGCTAGAGTTTGTAGCGCGCCATCGACAGACGCGAGGGAAACACCGTCCAGTTTCGACCCCCCTGGAGCCACTACATGGATATGATGTCCTCGCTGCTGCAGAGCAGAAGCGATATTGCGCAGGGTCAGCTCAACCCCGCCGCCCAAGCCTGACCCCAGAGGGCCAACCGGTGTCGAGAGAACTAGTATCTTCACGATGATGCTGCACCGATGGGCATCACCTGAACATCGTTACTGATAAGCATTAATTTACGTATCCGACTATTAAGTAAAACTACGCAGTGTTTAGAACCGGAGGGGCAATCGGTAGAATTAGAGCCAACATACGTTAAGGAAAGATTAAATTTCGCACCGGCAATACGTTTTGTATTATTTCCATCTACCCCATGATCGAACGACGTGACTCTTCCGGCCATTCCAATCTAGACCACCCCATGGATAGGGTGTCGCCACAGCAGCCTCTGGCCGACCTTACGGGTGGGGCAACAGAAGCATCCACAAGGTTACAGACCTTAGCTATTTTATGGGCTCGTAAGTACGTCAGTGCCGTTGAAACCCGCTGGGAAGCAGCTCAGACGCTGCAGTCACCTGCCGATCATAATTCTACCGAGGGGCGGCGACTTACAGCAAACCGCCTCAAAGACCAGCTCTCCCTGGCTAGCGCTCAGGCATGGTCAACCACAGAAACGCTGCTGGCGGGAGAGCTTCAAGCTCACGATAGTGACCCCAATCTAATTCGTCCTTTAGAAATCGCTCAGGACTCCCAACAATTTTTTGCGGCGGCGCTGGAGACCTACGCCCATGCCATCGCCCCCCGAAAACTATCGGTCATGCTTGGTCATAATATTGGGAAAATGCGCCATCGCTACACGGCCCAGGACCCTCGGGTGATCGGCTTTGTCAGTCTTCAGTTTCACTACACGGGGCAAACTCTCCTCAAGGGAAATGACAGACCAGCTTGGGGGAGACGATATGGCAATTTTTATTCCCTATCTGCGGCTATTCAGCGATATGTTCTCTCGGGAAGTATTTAGCCTGACCTAGCTCAATCTTGGTGCCATAGGTAGCTCGATCCCAAGGAAATAATCTCGAGGAAAACAAACCACACTACGCTTTTAAAGATGTAAATCGATTTACGCTTACCGTCCCTTTACGCCGTCGGAGATTGAATATGTTAGGTGTTTGGTTTCGGCCTTTTAGATCAGGCCAAGGCTGGGTTCGACCGCTGGCGGTAACCTTTCAGACGGTGAGTTCAGCTTCTGCGGATGAGCTATGGCGGCAAGTGGCAAATTTAGCAGATGTCTCCTGGCATCCTATGCTGTCCAGCACAAACGTGCCCTATGGCCTGTTGCCTAAACCAGGATTAATTTTTCGGGCTGTAACATACCTAAGTCCGTTCCCTATCCAAATTTTTGTGGAGCGCGTGCATCCCCGAGAACTTCTGAGCATCCGTATCATCACCCTACCGGGGTTTGAGAAACGGGGCACCTATCGCATCGAATCCACCGTTTGGGGCACCCGGGTGTCTTACTCCGTGGCCCTTAGAGGCTGGCTGTCTCCACTAGTTTGGTCGATTATTCGTCCCCATGCCGCCCGAGTAGCCGGGGCGCTAGCAAAAGCTGCCGAGCGAGAACTGCCCCCTGCCAAAGGCAACCGCCGCCATCACTTCCAAGAGCTACTTAGCATGGCGATCGCTCTCCTTGGTACCGGCGTTGTCGGCTGGACCGCTGGACAACCTTGCGGCATTTAGCCAGCATTTCCTTAAAGGCCATGCAACCATAACCGGATAAGATCAAACTTGAACGCCGCTCTACACCCATTTATCTATGACTGCACTCACTGCCGACGCTGTTCTCGATGTGCTTAAGCCCGTGCAAGACCCGGAGCTGCAGCGCAGTCTGGTGGAGCTGAACATGATCCGCGATGTTGAGGTCACAAATGGGCAGGTCAGCTTTACCCTCGTGCTCACCACACCAGCTTGCCCACTGCGGGAATTTATTGTGGAAGACTGCGAGAAGGCGGTTAAAACTTTGCCTGGTGTGACGTCAGTCGATGTTGCCGTAACGGCAGAAACGCCACAGCAAAAATCCCTGCCCGACCGCCAAGGCATCGCAGGGGTGAAAAACATTTTGGCGGTCTCCAGCGGCAAGGGCGGCGTCGGCAAGAGCACCGTGGCCGTCAATATTGCTGTTTCCTTAGCCGACAGCGGCGCTAAGGTGGGTCTAATAGACGCGGACATCTATGGCCCCAACACCCCAACCATGCTGGGGCTTGCCGACGCTGGGGTTACCGTGCAGGATGGCTCCGACGGTCAGATTTTAGAGCCTGCCTTTAATTACGGCGTCAAGCTGGTGTCCATGGGCTTTTTGATTGACCGTGACCAGCCCGTGATTTGGCGCGGTCCCATGCTCAACGGCATCATTCGCCAGTTCCTCTACCAGGCCAACTGGGGAGAGCTAGACTATTTGATTGTGGATATGCCCCCCGGTACTGGCGATGCTCAGCTGACCTTGGCCCAAGCCGTCCCCATGGCCGGAGCCGTAATTGTGACCACGCCTCAAAACGTAGCGCTGCAGGACGCGCGGCGGGGATTGAAAATGTTTCAGCAGCTTGGTGTTTCAGTCTTGGGTATCGTGGAGAACATGAGCTACTTTGTCCCCCCCGACTTGCCCGATCGCCAGTACGATATTTTCGGATCGGGCGGCGGGGCAAAGACATCGGAAGAGCTAGGGCTACCGCTGCTGGGCTGCATTCCCCTGGAGATGAGCCTGAGGGAAGGGGGCGATCGCGGGGTGCCCATCGTCATAGACCAGCCCGAATCGGCGTCCGCAAAAGCCCTACGAAATGTTGCGCAGCAGGTGGCAGCGCGGGTTTCAGTCGCCGCGCTAACGTAGGACGTCGCCATGCCAACACCACGCCGTAATATTGCCCTAGTCATCGCCGGGGGTGGCTCTTTGGGAAGCTATGAAGCGGGCGTTCTGACGGAGCTGCTCTACGCACTGGACTACCTCAACCGCACCCGACAACCCGATGAGCCCGAGTTTGTCGTCGATGTCATTACCGGCGGCTCCGCTGGTGCCCTCACAGCGGCTCTTGTGGCCCGCATCATGCTGCATGATTATGGCGAGCGATCGCGGCTGTACGAGGCCTGGGTGGAGCGAATCGACATTGTCGAGCTGATGCGCGAAGCTCCGAACAACGCCATTCTGTCTAAAGGCGTGATTCGCAAGCTGGCGCAGGAACTCATCCTAGATGGCATCAGAGATCGCGCTGGCGATAAAAAGGCCGCCTCATTCTCCCCACAGACTCTGCGTATGAGCCTGAGCTTGAGCAACATGAATGGGATAGACTACGCCCTCCCTATGCTATCGTCGGCTATGGCAACGGGGCTCCCGTTTGTCACCACTTTGTTTTCCGATACGGCTCAGTTTGAGCTGACGGATCGCACAGCGCAGAATCCAGACCTTTGGACCAGCATTATCGAGGCGGCGATCGCCAGCAGTACGTTCCCCATCGCTTTTCAGCCCGAGGCCGTCCCACGGAGTCCCGCCGATTATCCCGACTCACTGCTATCCCAGCTGCCGTCTCAGTTTTTCCCGCCCCAGGGCACTCGACCGATGGCATTTCTAGACGGCGGCATCTTTAACAATGAGCCGCTCCAAGAGGCCATCAAGCTATCTCGGGAGATCGATGGCGGCATTCCCAACCCCGATCGGCTCTTTTTGCTGATCGATCCGGCCATTAACGTCTCCAACTTTGAGCCCGCAATCGATATCGAAGCGCCCTTGGAAAATCACATTAGGCGGCTAATCGGGATGATCTATAGCCAGGGCCAAGCCATTGACTGGCTCCGGCAAGCCTACCGCAAGAACACTGAAATTGCCTGGCGCGATGAGCTAGTTGAGGGCATTACCTACCTCGTTCGCACCTCCGACATTGATGCCGATCCCCAGTTTGTACAGGGACTACAGCAGCTTGCCCAGCGCGTCATTCGAGAGAAGCGTCGCTTAGCGGAAGAGGATGATCCAAAACCAGCCCTGGCAGAACTCCTTCAAACCGTCAAGGATCGGTTCCCAGAGGAATACGCTAGCCTTGGAGCCACCTCCCGAGGTGCAGAGAAACAGCTGGTGTTTCTCAACTTAGTATTCATCCTCAACACTGTCGCCTCACTAGAAAACAAGTCGGTGCTGCAGTTCGCGGTGATCGGCTCGACACCAGCACGGACAGCGGGGGATCAGATCAGCGGCTTCGGCGGATTTTTCAACAAAGAATGGCGACAGCATGACTATCGGCAGGGGCGGATTGAGGCCCATAATCGCTTGGCCGAAATCTTAACAGCGCGCTATCCCAAGGAGCAGGTCGATGGCCGCACCAGCGATGATTATCGCATCGAGCAAGACTTCTCCAACGTCACGCTCAAGGACGCTGATCGAAAGCTGAGGCTCACTATCCGCCGCACGATTCTCGACCGTCTGGCTAAGGTTGTCCGCAACACCCTCAAGGTGCCGCTGTCGGGCTGGGTCGTCACACAGCTCATTCTTCGCCGCCGCGTCGATGAGCTATTGGAGCTGTAACCGGCCTTATCTACATTGATACGGCATTGATACGGCTTGAGCGATCGCCATTGATCAATCTGTGAGGGCGATCGCCTTCCCCGCCTGGGGGTGTCCCCAGATCACTGTCTCTTGCTTGTAAATCACCATGCCAGGTTTCGCCCCCTTGGGCTTATACACATGCTTCAAATCCGTATAGACCACCGGAGCCTGCTCACTCTGCCGGGCACGGCTGTGGTAGGCCGCTAGGTCCGCCGCCCGCTGCAGATCCGCTTCCTGGGCGACAGTACCCGGATCTAGCCGCAGCAGCAGGTGGCTTCCCGGAATTTCTTGCGTGTGGAACCACAGGTCGTACTCAGTGGCCACCTTAAAGGTCAGCTCATCGTTTTGGCGGTTGTTGCGGCCCACTAAAATATCAAAACCGCTGGGGGATCGGTAGCGATGGAACTCGGTTCGAACCGTGCGGCTGCGGGGATGGTCCTCGCCATGTAGGTAACCCTGCTGCTGCAGCTCCTGCTGAATATCCCGCAGCGACTCTAAATCGTCTGGCGTCTGGTAAACCTCAAGCTGGGCGATCGCCACCTCCACCTGCTCTAGGTAGGCCATTTCCGTCTCCACGGCCTGCAGCAGCGGCTCAATGGCCCCCCGCGATCGCTTCATTTTTTGATGGCGCTTATAAAAGGACTGGGCGTTTTGTACGGCGTTCTTCGTCGGATCCAGGGGAATCTCTACTGGCTCCCCGGTTTCAAAGTCAATCAGCTGCACTGCCGTCATGCCGGGTTGCCACTCGTGCAGATAGGCCATCAACAAATCCGCTCGCTGTCGGTGGCGATCGGCTTGGTCAGACTGCTGCAGCCGCTGCCGGAAATCGTTAGCTTTGACCCGAAGTTTCTTTAACAAGCTCGTCAATTTTTGCTGAAGCTGATGCCGCAGCTGGGCAAAATCCCGCTGGTTGAGCGCATCGCGGTAGTATTGAGCAATCAACGCCTGAACAGACGGAGCGGAAGCGACGTCAGTAGAGATTTCAGAAGACCAAGGCACTACCATGTAACCTTGCCCTAACCAGGCGGGCCGAAATGTCTCATGCTCTAGGCACTGCAGCCACTCCTGCCAGCGCTCAAACAGCCGCGCCCAGTCTGCTGTATCTAGATCGTCGGTCGACTGGTTAGGATCGAGCCCCGCCGCTTGGGCCATCTGCCGCGTCAGCGAGGGGCTGAGTCCGCGATAGGTCTTGAGCAGCATGTTCCAGAGTTTTCCCGGCACCAAACCCACCCGCTCTTGCCAAACAGATTGTGGCTCGCTCAGCCTAGGCTGAGGATCCCGCAGCGCCGGAGGCGCTTGATAGGGCTGCCCGGTTTGAATAGCTCTAACGCTGGACTGTCGCGGTCCAACCTGGTGGGCAGCGGTGATCACCTGTTGGTCAGCGGTGGCCAACACGACATTGCTATACTTGCCCATGATCTCCACATAGAGATGCCACAAAATGTCGTCATCCGGGCGACGGGCAAACTGCAAATCAACCACGCGCTCCCAGTCCGCTGTCTCGACGGCAACGAGGGCTAAGCCCCCAAGCTGGTGCCGCAGCTGCTGGCTAAAGGTGAAAGTATCAGGCTCACGGGGGGGCGGCGGGCCAATGCAAAGCCGAGCCGCCTGGGGATGCCAGCATAGGGTGAGCCAGTCCCGGCCTTGAAGGGTGCGTAGCGCCAACGCCACGGTAAAGCGATCGCGTTGATAGACTTGCTCCACCCGAGATGGCAGCCAACTCTGACGCAATTCGGCACAAGCTGCCATCAATGTTGTGAAATCGACAGTCTGCACCAGTAACGTTTAGTAAATATCAGCAGTAGTTATATACACGAACAAGATTCCGTAAATTGCGGCGCATAGCTTTGAAATTGAGGGAAACACGGCCAGAATGGTATCAAATTTGACTTCGCGACTATACGCGTAAACCGCTATGGATATCAAACTAATCAACATTGGGTTTGGCAACATCGTCTCCGCGAACCGGGTCATTGCCATCGTTAGCCCAGAATCAGCCCCCATCAAGCGTATCATTAGTGATGCCCGGGAGCGAGGGGAGTTGGTAGACGCCACCTACGGACGTCGAACGAGGGCCGTTATTATTACAGACTCGGGGCATATCGTTCTCTCGGCAATTCAACCCGAGACGGTAGCGCATCGGTTTGTGGGCCAAAAAGAGTACCAAAATGGGCAGTGAGCTAAACGGCGCTGAGGATAGCGCCAGAGCGAAGCTCTATAGGCGCTCTATAGGCAGCCAAAAAACTTTTAAGCAAGGTTTTATTCAATTTAATGCATTTTAGCTGCAGAACTCGTCAGTATTGGCCAATATGCTTTGCTACAATAAGTGCAGAAATTGGTGCAGAACTTAGTTCGCACATGCTATTAGGCTGTGCACTAATCTACTGAGTACATCGGTTACGTCGGTGGAATCCGATAGGCATTTCACCTCCGAGCCACCATTTCGTCAGGGACCTTCTGAGATGGGCATTGAGTTTAGCAACTCTAATGAACCAATAATGGGCTGATTGATACAAGTTGTATCTGTATTTATTCGTATTGCTAGCTTGTGACGTAGTTGCTAATGGTAACAAACAATGTTTCTCTATCTGAGATAGGACACGATCTACCCAAGGTTGCGCAAATGTTTTTAGTTGTTGACGACCATGACATGGTCTTAGATGGAACGCTCAGCCGATTGCAGAGCCGCTATCCCGACACTGAGATTGTGACGGCGCAAAGCGCTGATGACGCTCTCAAGCACCTGCAGTCTGCTGCTCCAGATTTGCTGCTGCTCGACCTATCTATCCCTCAGACCGAAGGCGAGGAAGCACAGGTTGATGTCGGTCTGCAGCTGCTGCGATCGCTGATGACAGACTATCCAGAACTCAACATCACCGTTCAGAGCAGCTACGCTAAAGCGCTCGTCCGGGTAGTCCATAACATTGAGAGCCACGCGGGGGGATTTACTGTCGCCAGCAAGACGCTGCCGGCACAAGAGATGCTAGCCCGCGTTGACTGGGCGCTGCAGGGGTTGAC
>JBARYO010000717.1:0-2922 GCA_049647905.1 Elainellaceae cyanobacterium
GGTGATGCCCTAAGAACAGCTGCGCCCCTCGCTGCCCCCAAGGCAGGTCATCGTAGTTCAGCACCCGCATGCCCAAGGACACCTTGGCCCGGATGGGATTTAGGTTGACATCGTAAAATTCCTCCGTGATGCTGAACTCCGTCAGCCGCACCGGCAGCACCCGATTCTTGCCCCAGACAAATAGGGTCATTGGCGCTTCCATGGGCACAATTTCCAGCATTCCGCGATCGGCCCGCGCCATGTTGGCGACGACTTGATCGCTTCTGGGATAGATCAAAATTTCGAGGGAGGCGAGCTGGGGATAGACGCCGTACTCAATCGCGGTTGGGTCTGCTGATTCCAGTTGGTCGGTGGCGTCAAATTCGGCATCGACCTTGATGGTTTCCACCGGAGCCCCTTCCAAACGCAGCGCTTCAGCCTGGGCTGTGTTCTCCCCCTCTGCAACCTGGGGCTGCAGCGTACGGGTTAGTGTTTCTGGATTGTATTGAAACGGAATTGTATCAACAACTTTACCTGTGCTGGAGTTGATGGCTACAATGCTCCCCTTTGGAAGCTTAGGCGAGTTTGGAAATGTCGTCACGAGCGCAACACCTTTCCTTCAATACGGTGGCATCAAGGATAACCCTGACGCTAAAACCAATTGCTAAGTGTGAACAAGATCGCTGCCCGGAAAGCCATTGTCAATCAATGGTCAGCAGCAACGGCAAACTGTCCCTCTAACTGGACTCCCTCTTACGCTTGCAAATGCATAGGGACAGCGCAATCATAACAGCACAATCAAGGAAAATCACACAACTAAATAAAATTTAGTTTTCAAACGTTTATCAACAATAGTGGCATCACAATGGGGGTTACATTAGAGAATTTGAATGCTAGACTTTGGAAAACTGATGTATGGATATCGCATCATGGCTAACCTCGCCCAATCTCAATCGTCGTCCGTAGCCATCAGCTCAAAGGCCAGCGGTGCCTCCTTAGGATACGCATCAGAACAGGCAGTTGGCTTTACGCTGAGGCTTTTAGGTCTTATCTTGTTGCTATTGCTGGTAGTTGTTGCTTCGGTTGTCTGGATTTGGATCTACAGTTTTCGGAGCGGCTGGCAACTATTCGATTGGATGAAACAATCGGAGGGGTCATCCTCAGATATTGCAGCCAGCTTAGTTTATGGTCTGATTGTGCTTTTTGTATCACCCATAGTTCTCTTCGCGGACTGGCTACAAGCCTTGCTCAAACAGAGGCTTGGCATAGATTTTCCACCGGAAACCAATCTACGAGAAATTGTTGAGGAGCAGCTAGGCACGACCTTAGGCGACAACTTTCCGTTCTTTCGAGATAGCTTGTCACCGAACAAAAAAGATTCCGCTTTATGACAGAACGTTTCCCTACGCTATGGCAAAGTGACTTGACGAGCGGCCATACTCATCAAATCACTCGATCGTTATGACGTTATTTACGAGTCGACTGATACATCAGTAGCAGCTGGCTCTCCCACATCGATTGTCCCTGATTCAGAATTTTCTGGAGGAACATAGTTGGCCTGGGCTTTAAACACGTTCGCAGCAAATCCGAGAATGAAGGCGAAGGTTGCTGGGATGAGGATGATGCCTAACAGGGTTGAGAACATAGATCGCTTCCTCTAGTTTCGCTTCTGATTATGCATAAGTTTTTTTTCAAATCCGAGTATTGTTACGAACATTATCATTTCGTCCGTTAATAATCGTTACAAATTTGATTTTGGGGAGCACAGGTCAAGGAGTTTCATGAAAACGTCGGGGTATCTGCCAGAAGCTGCTCATGACTGCGATATGGGGCCACAGCGCAAGACCAACATAAGAAGGTAGACCGTTATGGGAATGCGATCGCAAGTTCCAGCTCAAGCGACACAGACGTCTGATACCCCGACTCAGATGTCTGTAGCGAATCGCGCTGAGTCAGACCTTGAGCAAGATGCGCAGCCCTCGCCATTAGCTGGGGCGATCGCCGCACCGCAAGGAGTCAACTTTAAGCAAAATTTTAGCCGCGTCCCAATTCGCCCGTCCCCGTTTCCGGTGACGCCGCTTGGCCCGCATATTAGCCCTATACAGCCGAAGCTACGGGTTGGGGCCGTGGGCGATCGCTACGAGCAGGAAGCGGACCGGGTGGCGGACCAGGTGATGCGGATGCCGGAACCATCGGGGCGATCGCCGTCGGTAAGATCCCAAGCGCCCCAGTCCCTGCAGCGACAGACAGTAGCCTCTGAGATGACGGTCTCGGAGCAGGAGGACGAGGAAGACGTAGCCGTCCAGACAAAGTCTAATGCCGGATCGGCGATCGCTGCGCCCGATGTGGAAATGCAGCTCAAGGCGGGTCGAGGGGGAGGTCAGCCACTAAATGCCTCAACCAGCCAGTTCATGGCGTCGCGCTTTAGCCACGACTTTGGCAATGTGCGGGTGCATACCGACAGCCGCGCTGCGCAAATGAACCAGCGCCTAAACGCGCAGGCCTTTACTCACGGGCAGCACCTCTACTTTGGACAGGGGCAATACCAGCCCCAAACTCGCTCGGGGCAGCGGCTGATTGCCCACGAGCTCACCCATGTGGTGCAGCAGACTGGGGGCCGAAGAATCAAGCCAAATATTCAGCTAGGCTCGAAGCCGCCTCAACCCATTTCACCAGTTCCAACAGATGTCCAGCACTTGTTTCTCCGTCGCGCAGCTGGCAGGTCAAGTACGCCTTTCATAGAGGGGACATCGTCAACGGCAACGCCAAACACGCCAGCGTCAACCAGTGAACCAGCTGTGCCTGTGGCGGATAACACCTTCCCTCAAGGGGGTATAGACCGTAGTCGTTTTGAAGACACCACAGCATCACAGATTACCCTGCCAGCAGACCGCGAATCTGCCTCCCAGCCTACTGAGGTCGCTGTCCTGCCCCAAATAGAAG
>JBARYO010000718.1:0-2264 GCA_049647905.1 Elainellaceae cyanobacterium
CCTTCAGTGAGCCATCGCTTGATTTCGGCTCGGATAGGCTGCACAGCTTGGCAAAACGCCTGACGAGTCAGGGTGCCATCGCGCACCTGATACCACAACTTGAACAGTGCTTTTTCTTGCGCCAGTAGGCCTTCTCCAATCGCTTGAGAGACCCCAGTGCGCTCGGCAATGCGGGTAAAATCTCGCTTGAGATGAGCCCAGCACACTTGGCGTTGCGCGAGGGGTATCCACTGGTAGCTGCTGTAGCGGTCAGAGACGACAATCGCGCTAAAGTCCTCGCCAATCATGGCTTTGGCTACCGCTTGAGACCGACTCAGTAGCACTGCAAACACGCTGACCAGTGGTGTCACTAGCACCCACAACCAGGCTCGCTTGCCCTCAGCATTCGCCCCGTCTCCATTGCCCTGCTTGAAGCCGGTTTCGTCGCTATGCAGCACTGCTGCGGTTTGAACATACTGATGCGCCTGCGCCACAGGCACCGCTAGCGCTTCACTCATCTCCTGTCGCAAGCGGTTGATGCTCCCAGTTGAGATGCGAATGTCAGCCACCGCTTCGAGCAGCGTTTTCACTTGCTGATGACTTTGCCGATACCCACCACTGAGCAAGCACACCAGCGCACTGAGTCGCTCACCGTAGCCACTATTCCCTACCTCTGCTGGCAGCACACTGCGGGTCTTGCTGCCGCAATGCTCACACGCCAGTTGATGCAACCGATGTTCAATCACTATCGGGGTGATGGGGGGAAATTCCACAATTTGATGGCGATACGGCTGGGTATCCTCTCCTGATAGCGCCACCCCGCATACCTGACAGCTATTCGGATAGTGGTCAATCACCTCGCTGCAAGCTTCAATCGGATACAACTCCCTCGAATGCCCTCGGTGGCCAGGCTGTCCGCCCCGCCCCCGTTTCCCCTTCTGTGCCTTTGCCTTCTTCGCTTTGCCAAATCCCTCGCTTGACGGCGGGCGAGACGAATTGTCGGGGCCTTGCCGCAGTTGTTCTTCTAGATGCGCGACTCGCTCACTGAGCTCATTGACTTGGGCGCTGCTTGTCAGTAAGGCGCTCACCACCGCTTTTACACTGGCCGGGGTGGCCTCCCAGTCCGCCCTTGGAAGGCATATGCCGCCGATCTCTATCTCCTGCTTGCCACAATTGCTCATAACCAAAAGCTTACCTGACGATCGCCGTCTCAAACCCCTAAGCCTTGGTACCCCCCTGAACGATTACCAATATCCGGAGGTTCTTCAATCGCTGAAAGCCTCATCTGAGGTGGCTCGCATCGATTGTGCATGTAGGAGTGATTTGCGAGATTTTATATCACTTGAGCCAAATAAGGATAGCACTCAACTCTACAAAGCTCAGATAGTTTTGTCCCAACTTGTCATAGCGAGTAAACACACGCCGAAACTGCTTTATCCTGCTGAAGAAGCACTCAACCAAATGTCGCTCTTTGTACTGGTGGCGATCGCACTCACGAGGCTGTTTACGGTTGCGCCGTGATGGAATGACGGCTTTAGCGCCCTGCTGCTCTATCAAATCAACGAACACGTCAGCATCATAGGCTTTGTCGCCCAGGACGTGCTCAGCCTCTAACCCCTCAATCAGCCTTTGCGCAGATTTGATGTCATGTGCTGCCCCCGATGTAAGGATAAAGCGCAGCGGACTGCCCAGCCCATCTGTGCTCACATGCAGCTTGCTGCTGAAGCCACCACGACTACGTCCTAATTCCTGCTTGTTGTGCCCCCTTTTCCGCCCACCGCACAAGGGTGAGCTCGAATCCCGCTGCTGTCAATCAACAGGTTCTCCAAGTTTTGGAATTCAGGGATACGCTTCATTACAAATGCCCACGCTCCCCGAGTACTCCAGCGGTTGAACCGCTTATAGACGCTATTCCATCGCCCGTAGCGTTTGGGCAACTCCCGCCACTGAGCGCCAGTACGCGCTATCCACAAAAGGCCTTCGACGAACCGGCGGCAGGCGGCTTCGTTACCAGTGTAGATGACGCCTCGCCCTTTGGCGGCCACAGATACCTCACTTCAGTCGGATAACGCCTTGGACCGTGCAAAAGGACATCGCAGGGCAATTGCAAGCAGTAGTGCCAACTGCTCGCTTTGAGCCAGCGCATCAAATCGTGGTTGGCAAAGGTTTAACCACAGCTGTCGCGTAACTGGGAAAGTGGAATCTTCGCAACTTCTGGTGATCAGCCAGAGCGTAGAAGGGGAGAGGGAAAGAGAGATTTCGGGTAGTGAACTAGGGAATGCACC
>JBARYO010000719.1:0-2862 GCA_049647905.1 Elainellaceae cyanobacterium
GCTCGAAGGCCTCGCCGAGATGCAATCCAAGATAGCGAGCGCCCGTTTGCATGACTGCCTCACGCCACAGCTTTTGTAAAATCTCACCCACCACCTGACGGTCCGGGTCTTCTAGCCAGCAGGGATCAAGGTCTGCAGCTTGATATAGAGCATCCGCGTTCGCTCCCTGGACTACCGCGTACTGCACAATATCCCGCACGATCGCCACAGAAAACGTAGCCTCTTGCATCGTTGATTTTGGGTTGGCATCGTGGGTCAATTTTTGGGCGTCTCGCGTCAATTAGCTTTCCAATCAACAAGCTTACTGTTGAATTATTGATTCCACAACGCAGCACAAAACCATACAGCTACAGGAAACCATGATTTTAACCGAGCTAGAAAAGACAAACGCTGAAATTATTACAAACCCAGTAACGGGCGATCGCATGACGATTTTGCAGCCCGCCCACGAGAGCCAGGGGCATTACGCCAAAATTTGCTTTGAGTTACCACCCGGTGCCAAAGGCAGCCCTCTGCATTACCACAGCAAAATGGATGAAACCTTCACGGTGCTCCAGGGATGCTTGGCGATGGAAGCGGGTCAAGACAGCGTCTGCCTCTTACAAGCGGGCGAAAGCCTACATATTCCGGCAGGAATGCACCACAGCTTTTGCAATGCTTCGAGCGATTGGGTGACATTCACGACAGAGAACAGTCCGGCGGCTGGCTTTGAGCGGTTTGTGCGGGGGCTTTACGGCTTGGCCATTGAGGGTCAGGTGAACGCTGAGGGAATGCCAACAAATCTCTTGCAGCTAGCAGTTTTGCTGAAGTTATCAGACACCATCCCGGTCGGAATACCACTGGCTCTGTTCCAAACCCTAATCAACGTGCTGACCTGGATTGCTCAACGGTTCCAGGTAGAAGCATCCTTGCTGAAGTATTGGCCCCAAGCGGAAGGCAGGCTGAAATGAATCGACTCTATCCAACCAGCTACACTCTCGCTCCCTCACCCTGGAGAAATTCTCTAATGCTGAACCCTTTGCGCCTGTTGCGGACTACGGGCAGTCTGCTCATTTTGCTGGTCGTCTTATCGAATATTCCCTATATTTTGTTGATTCAAACCTTTGGGTACGACGACATTCTACGCGAGCCTGTGGCTGTGGTGTTGACGAAATTTCAGGCAGGGGGAACAGGGCTAATTCTCACCTGGTTTGGATTTGGGCTGACGGCGTTGCTGCTAATCCCAACAAGTCTTTTGCTGCAATCGGTAATGCAGCTCCCAGCCAACCGCAGTCAGTCCCCTGTCCTGGTGGGGGCAACGCTGATGGGGGTGCTATCGGGACTCTTGCAAGCGGTGGGGTTGATGCGGTGGGTGTTTGTGGTTCCGGTTTTGGCCCGTCTCTACACCGATCCGCAGACCAGTGCCACCACTCGCGAAGCGGTAAGCGTGGTTTATCAGGCAGTGCATCAGTATGGTGGGGTGGTCATCGGCGAGCATTTGGGGCAAGCGCTGCTCATGGGATGGACTTTAGGCCTCGGCTGGGCGATGCGCTCTTCGGTGCTCTTTAAGACTTGGGTTGCCTGGTGGGGACTATTCACCGTACCTCTCCTGCTCGTTGGCCAAAGCGAGCTTCTCGCGACCGTGATACCCAAAATGCCTGTACTCGAAACAACGCCGATTGGCTTTATTCTTTGGGAAGTCTGGCTGCTAATCGTCGGCATCTCGCTGTTGCTTGTACCTCAAAGGCGGCTTTTAGCTGCATCAGAAGCAACGTGAAGCGGAAATTCGTTTCCCCAGCATAGAAGCCCTCGACCGGGGCGACAAGTTCGCCGAATATCGAAAACTACCTATGCTTCAGGAATACGGTCTAATCAGCGCTGAGAAGATGAGCGTCGAGTGCTTTCGCCGCCGTAACGGCAGCTTCTGGCTGTACCAGCCTTACGGAGAAGATGAAGCGATCGCTCTAAAGCGCCTTGGTTTCACCAGCCCGGCTGCGCAGCTGTACAGCGATGTCAAATTCCAAGCCCCGTCATAGCAAGACAGCTACGACGGGAAAAGTATCAGAAAAAGTCCCGCACATCAGCAACGCTACCCGTCACCGCCGCCGCCGCTACCATGGCAGGGCTCATGAGCAGCGTACGGCCTGACGATGACCCTTGGCGGCCTTTAAAGTTTCGG
Organism: Elainellaceae cyanobacterium; assembly: GCA_049647905.1. Taxonomy (GTDB): domain Bacteria; phylum Cyanobacteriota; class Cyanobacteriia; order CAKZMO01; family CAKZMO01; genus JBCCAG01. Next base: position 2,159 of record JBARYO010000719.1, read on the forward strand.
TTGGACGACGACGCGCTGATTTGACGGCCCTGGAGCTTATCGGGGTTCATGGCCAGGCACATCGAGCACCCTGCCTCCCGCCACTCAAAGCCCGCCGCCTCAAAAATGGTATCCAAGCCCTCAGCTTCCGCCTGCTGCTTCACCCGCTCAGAACCAGGCACCACAAACGCCTTGATGCCGCTGGCCACTTTGCGGCCCTCCGCCACTTTTGCCGCCTCCCGCAGGTCGCTGATGCGGCCATTGGTGCAGCTGCCGATGAAGCACACATCTACCTTAGTGCCCTTGATCGGCGCACCTGGCGCTAGGTCCATATAGCTATAGGCTTCCTCAGCCACAACGCGATCGCCTTCAGGCAGTGACTCTGCTGTGGGCACCGCTTCGCTAACCCAAATGCCCTGGCCTGGGGTGATGCCCCAGGTGACGGTGGGCTCAATATCTTTGGCCTCAAAGACAACCCCATCGTCATACTCAGCGTCGTCGTCGCTGGCGAGGCTGCTCCACCAGGCGACAGCATCGTCCCACGCCTCGCTAGAGGGGGCAAAGTCACGACCCTTAAGGTAGTCAAAGGTGGTGGCGTCAGGGTTGACGTAGCCGCAGCGGGCGCCGCCTTCGATGGACATGTTGCACACCGTCATCCGCTCTTCCATGGTCATGGCATCAAAGGTGGTGCCAGCAAATTCGTAGGCGTAGCCGACGCCGCCTTT
>JBARYO010000720.1:0-2418 GCA_049647905.1 Elainellaceae cyanobacterium
GTCAACGCCAGCTGTAGTGCGTCATAGCAAGTTGGCAAAAAGTTGGATGCTGGCAACATTTTCTGCACCTGGAATCGCTTCAGCCGATCCATCACCTGGCCGTCGGCCCCAACAATGAAGATGCTTCCCTGTTTGCGCTGCTGCCGCGCTGCTCTGACCTCACCTTCAACCAGCAGCGATGCCGTTACTCCCATCAGAGGAACATCGCTCACATCGAGAATCAAAGCGTCATACTCTCGCCCCATGTGAAATGAAAGCACCCTTGCCGCCCCATAGCTAATAGGGCCGCTCATCTGAATCAGCATGATGCGCTCTTGCCCTTGGCTCAGCAGATGCTTCTCTTCTTCCGTTAGATCTAGATTAGAATCATCGTCAGGGTGGGTAACGGTCCGAATCTTGCCGATTTGAATGGTAGTCAAGCGCTGAATGGTCAGCATGTTAGAGACAAAAGCCCCAACAGCTACCGCCGTAATCAGGTCGACAAACACCGTCAGCAGCAAAACCCCGTAGGCCACCAAAGCCGCCCGCATGGAGACTTGACAAATTCGCCACAGAAAGTTCCAGTCAATAATGTTGATCCCGACTTTGATGAGGATGCCTGCCAGCACCGCATGGGGGATTTGCGAGGTAACGTCGCCAGCCCACAGCACAATGCACAACAAAATGAGGGCGTGAACCATGCCAGACAGCGGGGTACGGCCTCCCGCCTGTACATTAATAACCGTACGCATGGTGGCCCCCGCCCCCGGTAGCCCGCCAAAAAGTCCAGACAGCAAATTCCCAACGCCTTGACCAATCAGCTCCTTTTCAGAGTCATGCTGGGTGCGGGTAATGTTGTCTGCCACAAGGGACGTGAGCAGGGAGTCGATGGCCCCTAGGGTAGCCAGCATTAAGCCGTAGCCCACAATGCTTTGTATTTGACCGAAACTGAGCCTCGGCCACTGCAGCTGGGGCAACCCTTGGGGAATATCACCAATGCGGGCCAAATCACTATTGGGAACAACAAAAATTGAGATGGTCGTGCAGAGAACCAGCGCAACTAGCGGCGATGGAACAATCCGCTCGAGTCTTTTAGGCCAGGCAAAGACGAGAGTCAAGGTGAGCAATCCCAGGCCGGTGGCAACTAGATGGGGTGCCGCTAAGACATCTGGCAGCGATCGCAGCCCCTCAACAACGCTACTCTGAGCAGGATATCCAAGCAGCGGAGCAATTTGCAGGGCCACAATAATCACTCCGATGCCAGACATAAAGCCCGAAATGACCGGATAGGGCATAAGGGTAATAAACCGCCCTAGGCGCAGCACCCCAAACAAGATCTGGAACAGACCTGCCAACATAACGGCGGTGAAGGCCATGGCAAGACCGTTGTCCGCATCCGCTGCCATTAATTTGGTAAACACAGTGGCCATGACAACGGTCATGGGGCCAGTGGGACCGCTGACCTGGGAGGGCGTGCCGCCGAGCAGGGCCGCAAAGAACCCGGTAAACACCGCACCGTATAATCCGGCGATCGCCCCTGCACCTGAGGCGACCCCGAAGGCGAGAGCAAGGGGTAGAGCGACGATGGCGGCGGTGAGACCACCGAATAGGTCGCCCCGCAGGTTTCGGAAATGGAGACCGTGGGTGAGTCGCATGGGGTATCGGTGGATAGAGTGCAGGGCCTAATTTAGCATCCGGGTGATGGAAGGCCCGAGCTGGTGATCTAGTCAGGGGACCACCGATAGCGTTACAGCTAAAGACTCACATCTTGATGTGTAATCGAGCACCGGCAGCAGAGGTTTAATAATTTCTTATCACGCGCCTGCCATAGACATTCACGCTACCGTAGCGGCGCTGCTGTACTTTTTTCCCGCTATTATCTTTTCTGAAGGGGTTTTTGTAACGAGAGACCTAGACAGGAGAGCCATTATATAGAGGGTTTCCCGCCACTTCATAGCATCTTCATAATTAGAGCAATACTCTTTGGAAGAGATAAATTGTGAACGCGTTCAAAGATACGCTATGGCTCGTAATCTTTGGTGAAAACTGTATCGACTTAATACTAAAGGTTGGCGGGTCTCATAGCGAGAGGGATGCTTTAGCTTAGGTCTTGTCAGTACCAGTACTATCCCAAAATTGCTGATGCTGCTGGCGTAGCGCTCTATGCAATCTGATGTCGCTTGATACTATTTACGCCTATCTATTCCATTGATTAGAAAAAGCTATCACCGCAGCATCAAGGATCCTGTCACCGCCCCAAATTTGAATCAGTAACCTGTATCAGGATATATAAAATGTTTTTTTTATGAAGAAGATGACACGCTTCATAAAGGCTGTATTATCAGCAATATAGATAACATCACAAACCCACTCTTTACCCGTAAGCAGGTGGCCGTAAGTAAACGCAGCTCGGTATCACCGTAATACTCGCTTTTCGTC
>JBARYO010000721.1:0-6046 GCA_049647905.1 Elainellaceae cyanobacterium
AAAAGGCAGGCGAGGGAAAGTCTGGTGATCATCAAACCGGGCCAGCAGCGCCGCCGACATGTAGCCCGCATCTGAGGCGATCGCCTCATAAATTGCCGCCGCCAATGGCTCAACCTCCGGCTCTCGCAGTTCGATGGTGGCGCTGGTGTTGTGGGTGGTGTAGTGCTGCTGCACCTGGCTGTAGAAGTCGAACTGGGCTAGGGCAGAGAACTGGCTGATGTCAATCTGGTCTGCGCCAGGAAGATTGGCCCAAGACACTTCGGTAGGAATTTCCACCAGCCACTCGGTGCATCGGGGATCAAACGGATCGTCCAGCAAGCGCCCCTGATCGTCTTTGTCGGACTGGGCAGGCACCACGCTGTAGCCGTAGTCGATGCAGGCCATAGCCACGGGGTCACTCTTACCGAAAGTGATGCGGCGGATGAAGCGCTGCGCCTTGGGGGGGTGCCAGCCAGAAGAGGCTCCGGTAAGCAGGCTCTTAGTGCCTGCAGGCTGAACCGTGGTGCAGCGGTTGGGTCGCTTGATGCCGTGGCGATCGCAGTAGTCCCACACGGTGGCATGGACCACATCGCGCCAGCGGATGAGGTAGTCTCTTTCCTGCTGCTTGAATTTCAGACCGCTCATGGTGTCCGGGCGTCCGGCTTCCCACCACTGCAGCCACTCGACGCCTAGGGCATGAACGAAGAAGTCGAACAGGCCGGTGAAGGAGACGCCGACGATGGGGTCTATCTCCCGCGATCGCCGGTAGCGGGGCTCGTTGAAGCGGTGGTTGAGCAGGGCGGCGACGGAGAGGGCACCGGCTTTGAAGGCAGCGTCTTGCTCGTCGGGGTTGCTGGGGTTGAGCTGATTAAGATGAACTTCGGCGAGGTTGCAGTGGAAGTCTGCGCCGATTATTTCGCCGCAGTTGTGGGCAACGAAGCCGTTGGCGTCAAAGCGGGCAGGTCCGGGGACGGTACAGTCGTAGACGGGCTCAACGCCATCGGGCTGAATGTGGCTAATGCGTACAGCAAAGCGATCGCGGTTTGGCGTACGGCGGTAGCTGCTCATGAGCAAGCCTAGCCGTTGAGCCTTCTCCTCTTCAGTGAAGCCAATCAGAGCTGCAAAAACCTGAATGTTGTCATTGCTGACCACGAGTTCATGCTGCGCCTTACAGTTGTAAAGCTGAGGCTCACGCTGGGAATTGGGGAGAAGACGCTCACCCGCCGTTCGGCGCTCTTGGTATACCGTGGAGGCAATACCTAGGCGTAGCAGCATCCGCTGAGCTGCTTTCAGCAACGCCAAGTTGCTCTGCGCCAGTCGAATGCTGACGCCCTTCTGCAGCTGACCTTGCACCGAGCCATCGGCATCAAATAGACCCCGCAGGAAGCCCCTGTAGAATTCGTAGCTTGTGGACTCAACGGCTGGCGTGATGGTCTTCTGGTTACGAATAATGCCATAGCTATCGGCAAGCTGGCGAAGCTTGGCAGAGGAAATCTGCAGGTAGCCGTTTTGCTGATGTTCAACCACACCTTGACCAACATAGAGGTCAGCCTTTTGCATCAGTGCTACGGCGTGCTCTGCCATGTTCCGCTGTGAGTTGCCCCAATAGCGTAATAGCGCCTGATGGGCATAGTTCTCGGCATTGTCTAGCAGACAACCATCGCCAATGAGGTTGCCCAGCAGCCAGCCTTCTGCTTCGCTGCCGTCCCCTTGCCAAGGCTGAATGCCTCGATGGTTATGAATCAAGACGCGATCGCCTGGCTGCAATTCTCCAGCTTCAACCCACTCGCTATACTGGGCCTTCTGGGTTTGGGACGTCACCTTGAGGAGCTTATGATTCTCGGTAAGGCGTAGCTCGTAACCCTCTTGTGTGGTTACGTTCACTACCGGCTTGCTACCGCTGTGGAAGAACCCTGCCTCCGTGGTGCTAAACAGCTCACCATTGATATAGGTGCCGTGCTGTACCCCAATCAGGTCTTTAACCTGACGAGCGCCGTGCTCAGTGTGGACCCACGTATCCGCAGTCACGCAGGGGTTTAGGCCATAGCGCTCGGTGCGGTGCTTCAGCTCATAAGCATTTAACGGCTCTGCACCGAGATTGTTTGCCAACTCCTGCAAGTATCCCTGAGCGGCCTCTGGCGACTGCCCATAGCGCTTCAGAAACTCAGACTTCTCTTCAGGCGATCGCACCAAATCTATGTTGGCCCGCGCGATGGCCTCCCCGGCCCATTGGATCGCCCCTTCTCCGGAATAGTATTGCTTACGCACCGCCGCTTGACATTCTTCTAGGGTCGGCTTGTGGTGGAACACGCGGGTGTGGTTCGCCATGCGCAGCACATCGCGCTCGGGGTCGATACGCCAGTTGCCGTCTGCATCCTGCCCCCAGAGATTTTCCTTGGCCTGAGCGGCCTGCTCGTCGTCGCTGCTAAACTGCCGCATCCCTGCAGAGTTGTGGGTCAAATACCCATCGCAGAAAAAGCAGTGGCTTTCTTCAACTTCAATGTCAAAGGTCTGCACATGGTCATAGCTGCTTAGACCTTTGAAGGTCACTGGAATCGGCAAGTCTACTTCAGATTCAGCAATGTAGCACTCATAGTTGGAACCCACGCGGGACGTATCATCAATTCCAGCGTCTTGTGTATCGCTGTAGTTATACTCCTCCAACATCAGGTTCGCAGGCACCGTAAAGGCGTGGGCTTTTAAGGCTTGGCGCAGTTTACCCTTGACGGAATGGGGCGCAATCAGCGCGTTATATCGCCCCTTGAGGGCTGGAATCACCAAGTTGTACTTGGGCTGCCAGGTCTCCTCCCCCGGAACAACGACGCTCAGCCGCCCCGCAATACCGAGGCTGGATAAAACAGCGCCAACCTGCCTGACAAATTTCCCGTAGACCGTTGTGAGCAGCTGGGGAGGGCGATTGGCGCTGCCACCATCGCTATCTGCCAAACCAGCGAGGTAAGCCGCACGGACATCGACTGAACCCTGTAAAACAAACGAGGGCACCACTAACGCGGTGGCAGGCTGCTTGATGTGACGGTGAATATACGCTGCAAACGGGACCGATGAGCAGCGTGACTTGGCGATCGCCTCCCCCTGTGTCGCCCCATGGGACGTCGTCAAGCCGAACTCCGCTAGGGCGCGGCTTAGCTTTTGCTGTAGCCGGAATGTGGTCTCCGGGGTGGCGTCGTTCATCGCCCATTCGACGTGGCCACAGGGCTGATGGCGATCACGCCCCTGCGTATCCTGCCCCTGCACGACGTCGCCATCACCATGGGTAAAGCCAATTAACCAGGCCACCAGCGGCGTCAGTTTAGGAATTGTGAGCCCTTGAGCTGTTTCGCTATCATCAGCCGGGAGATGGGTTACCGCTCCGGGCAATACCTGAGCGCTGTGAACGAGGCGATCGCCCTCGGTCAGCTCAGACACCTGCTTCCAAACAAAGCTCCCTTGGGCATCGGCCAGCACCGCCTGTCTGTGGTTGAGCGTCGCTCGCGGCGCTGTAGCGTTGGTTTGCAGCTCGTAGACGTTCTGATAGCCCTGGTCGAACTTATCGACCACCCGGCGGAAGCCGATGGGCGTTTGAACTAGGTCGCCCACTCGAACCGCCTTGATCGGCACGAGTCCATTGCTGGTGTGCACCAGCGCATCTTCTGGCAGGCACCGCCGGATGTTGCCCGCCACCACGCAAGCCGCCGCCTCATCAATTAATAGGCAGCATTCCACCGACGTCAGCTTCCGCCCCTGCGCCTTGTTGAGGATGTTGGCACAGCGCTGATACAGCCGAGGCAGCCGCACCGGATTGGCCACGCCACCGAACCCTTTCAGCTTTTCCCCCGCCGGACGCACATGGCTCAGGTCCACCGTGACGTTCACCTCACCGCTGAAACGTTCGTCGGTGGATAGCTCTAGCAGCGTCTGGTATGAAGAGACCCAGCCGCTGCGGCTATCGCCCACGCGGATATAGACGTCGTGACCGTTAATAGAAACCTCAGTTTTCTCCTGACGCTGCTCTGCCGGAACAGTGCCAATGTCGCTTTGAGTCGCTATCTGTAGCGGATTGCGCACCGCAGGAATCAGGTTGATATATTTGTGCTCCAGAACGGCCCCGGTGCCGCAGCCCATCATCGCCAGGTCCATCATCAGGCCAAAGGCAGGCCAGTCAATCACGTTGGTGCTGGTGCAGTTATAGGATCCAGAAAAGTTTTCAGACTTCTCCAGCCAATCTGTACCGCCCACCCAGAGCCAGCGCCCGGAGGGCATGGCCTTGAGCTGCTGCTGCATTTGGCCCACTAGTGCGGCCTCCTCCTCAGACAGCTGACCCAGCTTGGCGAGTCCCTCCAGGGTGCGATCGCACATTTGCCCCCAGGTTTCGCGGGTGGCATCGGGGCCAGCGCTGCGGCGGCTGTAGGTTCTATAAAATACGGCGTTAGCGGCTGGAGCAGATGCGGGGAAGCTCGCTTGGCGAGACCGTTCGATGTTTTGAACCACGGTGATTGACTCTAGATGTAGCGTATTGTTTTTAGATAAGCACCATATTAAGCCATCTTCCCAGGATGGGCAAGAAACTTACTCTCATTATTTAGTACACAATCTGGTACATGAGCATAGGCCGCATTTTGCAGCAGCGATCGCGCCATTTCTATTCGTTCCGCCAGCTCTTGACTGATGTCCTAGACTAAATGTGACGGGTTACCCCTTGGCAAGCTTAGTCCGACTCATTCTCTGCAGTTGAGATTGTTCTATGTACGTTCCCAGCGCCTTTCGAGAAGAGAACACCGAAACCCTCGTGGCCTTCATGCAGGCCCACAGCTTTGCGACCCTAGTCTCCATTCGGGACGGCATGCCGGTTGCCTCCCACATTCCACTTGTTGCCACTCGTCAGGATGACGCCATCGTGCTCAGCGGCCACTTGGCCAAGCAAAATCCCCAGTGGCAGGCATTCGCCGACCATGAGTCTTTGGCCATCTTCACCGGCCCCCATGCCTACGTGTCTCCCGACGCCTACGAAAAGCGAGAAAACGTGCCCACCTGGAACTACATCGCCGTTCACGCCTATGGCCATCCTCGCCCCATCACGCTAGATAGCTCACGGGAGCAGATGGACCAAATGATTGAGGATATGGTCAATACCTACGGCCCCAGCTATAGCGCCCAGTGGCATAGCCTCTCGGAAGGCTACCGCAAGGGAATGATGGAAGGAATTGTCGGGTTTGAAATGGTGGTGACCCGGCTAGATGGGAAGTACAAGCTCAGTCAGAATCGCACCCCTGCCGATCAAGCTAGCGTGGCCCACGCCTTGCTAGGGAGCGATCGCCCAGAAGAGAGAGCCACGGGGGAAGCCATGCAGCAAGCCCTCAATGCTGAGGCCCAGCAATAGCCTGACTAAGATCAAGGTTTTGTGTGACGACTTGTGTCAGTCGGCGTTACCCGGCTGGGCTTTGTGTACGGCACTACAACGACGCTGCCGCAACTTCGCCAAGATAGCAAAATACGTTCCTACCCTGCGATCTGGCCCCTTTTTGCTCAGCCGTTGCCAAAGCTTTAAATTGTCATAGCCTGAAAGCCCCCATAGCGCTAGAAGGTATAAGTTAGGCTGGAGACGTACAGTAAAGCCAATCAGGCCAATGCTGCTGGGGCGATGCACTGAGACGCTCCTCAGATGTGCGGCTGATTCAATATCTGTGATGTCGCTGATAGACGTCATTTAGCGAAAGGGAATGATCTTGTCCGAGCCTTGGCCGTTGACCTGCTTTTGGTGCTGTGCGACTTAATTACTCTGTTTTATCTAAAATTTTACGTCGAGGCGATCGCTGTAGTAGGGGGGCCGACCAGCGCAGGGCTGAGTCTGGTCGGTGCGTACCGCCTCGCAACCGACGGCCCCCTAGCTTTATCCTTGCCGCTGTTCTGGGGGGGGTTGGTCTAGGCGGCATCGCGGGGATGGCCTCACCGGCGATCGCGGCTGAGCGGCTCCATATCCAGCTTGGCCCCATTGAGCAGTCTGTCGATATCTACGATTTAGAGCAGTTTGCCTATCGGGGAACGGTATCCTCTGCCATGAGGCCCTACG
>JBARYO010000722.1:0-2869 GCA_049647905.1 Elainellaceae cyanobacterium
GTGCAGACCAAGGTGCCCACAAGCTGGCCAACAAAGCCCGTTAAAGGAATTCCTTCCCCTTGGGGATAGCCTGTGGCCATTACGCCCACCGCCATTGCGCCAATCACGCCGCAGTAGCCATGGACCGCAAACGCGCCTACCGCATCATCAATGCCCGCTTTTTCAATGGCGTTACCGACGAAGGGCATCGTGTAAGCGCCGATGAAAGCAATCAGGATGACGATGGGGGGGCTGTACAAATCTAGGCCAGCGCCCACGGAGATGATACCCGCCAGACCGCCTGAAATCGTAAAGAAGGGATCAGCCTTGGACCCCATATAAGCGCCGACAATGCCTGCGGTGAGCGCCAGGGTAGTGTTGACGCCGATGGACGCCAGCGTCATGGGTGTGCCGTAGATGGTGGTTTCGCTCGTTTGCCCTGGCGTAAAGATGACGCAACCTGCCAAGAAGGCATAGAAGCCCACAAAAATCAGCATCAGGCCCACCATCGTCAGCGGCAGGTTATGGGGCAAGATTGCGTTGGGCTTGCCGTTTTCGTCAAACTTGCCGATGCGAGGCCCGAGGTTGATCAGAACGCCCAGGGCAAAGAAGCCAGACACGCCGTGCAGCACAGCGGAGCAGCCAAAGTCGTGATAGCCAAACTCGGTTAGGAACCAGCCGTAGGGGTTCCAGCCCCAGGCGGCGGCGACAACCCAGGTGAAGGAGCCTAGGATGATGGCCAAGATGCCGTAAGCGCCGACTTTAATCCGCTCAATCACCGCACCCGAAAGGATGGAGGCCGTCGTCATGGCGAACAGCGCGAAGGCAAACCAAAACACGCCGGTTAGGTTATCGGCAATGTTGGGACCGAGAGCGGACGACCAAGGGTAAGACGCTTGGACTAAGCCTAAAACCTCACCCACAGTACCTTCGGCATCGGGATTAGTCCAAGGCCCAACAACGCCGCCCGTGAACGGAAACAGCGGGAAGGCGTTGTACACCCACCAGCCAAAGAAGAAGAAGGTGAGGCCGACTAATGATAATGTCAGCAGGTTTTTCACCATGGTGGCGAGAACGTTCTTAGAGCGAGACGCACCGCCCTCATAGGCTAAAAAGCCTACATGAATCAGAAGCATTAGCACAGAGGCCCAGTAATAGTAGGACTCTGCGACAAAGGTCGCCAGAAACTCTTGCGATTCAGGAGACATAGGATAAACTTCCCCTTGATTTAAAGGATTCTAGAAGATGCAAATTGGCCCTAACTATCTTAAAGAATGACTTGCTTTGGAAAGGATTACACGACAGCGCCTCTAGAGCGAAACCATCACGCCTAAACCATTGCAGTATTGCTTAAGACATAGCCAAATCTGCTAATAACTAATCTGCGATCGCAAACAGCATTCCAAGCTGCTTAAAGCCATCACAAAACGATCTTTAGATGCCTGAAACAGACTTTTAGGAAAGCACCTGTGTCCAGCATTGTTTTGATAGAGCGTCCCCTACCTTGAGCTAATGCTTTTTTGCTCAAACATAGCTCGTGTGACTGTTGCTATAGACAGTTGTTACACCAAGAGTGTGCAACTCAAGGCCGTTGACGACTGTACCGATAGCTACCAAATCAGAACTTCCTAACTTAAAATCTCGACTCCTGGCTCCAGTACAATAGCGATAACAGTGATACGCCAAGTGGTAAGTAGATGCCCTAAAGTTTTCGATGCCATGCGAACGGCACAATGAGGGTTGTAGCGATTCATAGCTACGTTTACTTACAGTGAGCTACTTATACCATTCGGGCAGTTGCAGATGATGAGTGATGAGCAGCATCTACAGGTTTACCTGTTGGGCGAGTTTCGCTTACTTGATCGCGGCGACACTAGTCCAGGCTTACGCTTGCGATCGCAGCAGCTGCTCACCTACTTAATCCTGCATCGCCATTCACCTCAGCCCAGGCGGCGCATTGCCGCTGCCCTCTGGCCAGACGCCCTCGACGGGCAAGCCCGCACCAATCTGCGCAAAGAGCTGCACCACCTGCGGCAAACCTGCCCCCTGCTTGAACAGCTAGTCACCATTACTAACCAAGCGCTTCACTGGCAGCCGCGCATTCCCTGCCGCCTCGATATCGAAGCCTTTGAGGTGGCCGTAGCGGCAGCGGCAGACGCTACGGGGCAGTCCGCCATCCAAACCTTGGAAACCGCTCTCAGCTGCTATCGCGACGATCTTTGGCCAGACTGCGATGCGGAATGGATTTACCCAGAGCGCGAACGGCTGAGACAGCTGTATGTGCGTGCCTTGGCCCAAACCACCCGGCTGCTCGAAGCGCTGGGCGAAACGGGCAAGGCCATAACCTTGGGTCAGCGGTGGCTAGAGGCCGCACCGCTGGACGAAGGCGGCTATCAAGCGATGATGAGGCTCCATGGCGAGCTAGGCGATCGCGCCACGGCCCTACAGCTTTATCACCACGGCATGACCGAGCTGCAGCGCGAGCTGGGGGTGTCGCCGAGCGCTGCGACAACTGAACTTTATCAACGGTTGCTGATGGCTGACGATCAGCCCAGTCATCCCACCGATACGTCCATCGTTCAGGCTCCGCTGCCCTCTGATGCCGCGCATTTGCCAGCCGCACCGCCGCTATCTCTGCCGACGCCCGCTATCCCCCTGGTCGGTCGCGACGATCTGTGTCATACCTTGGGCCAATGGCTTTCACCACCCCCTAGCCTGGCCATGGCGGAGAAGGCTACCCCCCTGCTGCTGCTGACTGGGGAGCCGGGCATTGGCAAGACTCGCCTACTGGAGGCATTGTCTGACCGCGCCACGGGCCACCATCATCGCGCCTGCTGGGGCCAGGTCTTTGCTGCCGAGCAGCTGCGCTCCTATGGCGTCTGGATTGACC
>JBARYO010000723.1:0-13820 GCA_049647905.1 Elainellaceae cyanobacterium
GACCATAGATCGTATCGGCGTTCAGAGTGCCAACACGCACATCAGCATTGGGAGTTCCAACAATTAGCATTTGAGTTTCTCCTGAGTCAATTAAAAGGGCAATCAAGAGAAGGAAAAAATTTTTTGCTTGGGGGCAACCCAAGGGGGCTTTGAAACCACATTGTTTGTCTTCCTTCTGCCCCTCACTCCGGACTAAACCTGAGCCATTATGCAAACTGAATATCTGATTTACAAAACGTTACGCCGCGATGTTTTCTGCCAAAGCGAAGCAGATTTGCGTAAATAGGAATTCAGTTGGATGAGTGAAAAGTAGGCCGAGTTGGAAATAGGCCACCCTATTGCCAGCTAGACCGGTATGATTGGTCCGTATTGCCACAAGCGATGACGACATGGAAGAGCAACTCAGACCATTGGTTCAGCGACTCAATACGCTGCCTCCTCAATCCGAGATGCAATCCCAAGCGGTATCTGTCCTCGCTGAGACGATATTGCGATCGCGCAAGGTGGGGCGACCGCCCAAGGGATACCCATTAGCGGGCATCTACCAGAAAATCTATGAACGACTGCGACAGCAGCTGTTAGAAGACATCAGTCGGGCGATCGCCACCGATGATTTGCCCACCGTATCGATGCTCGCCTGGGCGAGCCAACTTCAGCACCACGCCTATTACAAGGGCTTAGATGACGCGTTGTTGAAGCAGCTAGCCCTTGAGGCCCAAAGTCATCCGCCCCATAGCGATCTACGCCGCCATGCCCTAACCCAACTGGTTGAAGCTATTCGCTTCTCCGGTCGGCTGGCCCGTCCCCATCGCACCACCTTTTCACCCCTGTTCTACGATCTGTTGTACGAGGAAGCGGTTAACAAGACCCTGACCTACGTATGCCGCCGGATTGACACTTACGATCCAGAACGCGGCCAAGCCAAGAAGTTTATGAATTGGGTCAATTTTCGCTTAGACCGGGTGATTATTGACTGTCGGCGGGAGTTTGGGGAATCCCCAGATAGTCTGTCATCTTTACGTGATCTAGAAGCAATTCCTCAACCTGAAGCGCCAAAGTCCGAAGCAGATAGCGTGCGGGACTGTATTGAAGCTGATCGTGATAACACCTTCAAGTCAGCGCATATCCGCAAGCAGCCGGAAGCAAATTTCAGAGCGATCGCGCTAGAGCGATTTGCCGGGAAAAGTTGGGACGATATTGCCGAAAAATTCTCGGTCAAGGTACCAACGCTCAGCAGCTTTTATCAACGCTGCTGTCAAACGTTCGCGCCCAGAATAAGAGCATATCTGGAAGAGTAGGGTGGATTGGGCCAATGGATTTGCAAGGGACGACAACTGTGATGGGTATAGTGACGCGAGGACCAGAGTAATGTTTGATCAATCTAGAAACCAGTCCGATGCCCCCGTGACGTTTAGCGTTAGCTTAGCGCTGACGGCTCACCGTAGCGCACAGCAGTTTCACCGCTACCATAGCTCACCGGCTAAGGCACGTCAGGTGTACCTCAACACCCTCGCAGTCTACGCCGTGAAGTTTTACTTGGAATGCCTAAACATCGAGACAGATTTAATCGCTAGCAGCAGCTGGGATCCAGTCCAGCAAGTCCTGTTGAATACCGCCGATTTGATGATAGCCAACCGTGGAAAAGTGGAATGCTGCCCTGTCTTACCCGATATGACGGAGATGTCAATTCCAGCAGACGTGAGGCATGGAAGACTCGGCTATGTTGCCGTACAGCTGAGCGAATCACTTCGAGAGGCTAACCTTTTGGGGTATGTGGGTACCCACACCATAGAATCGGTGCCAGCGGCGATCGCCCTCCACCAGCTAGACCCCTTAGACAGCTTTGCAGCCTATCTGTGCTCGCTGGAAATGGCAGCCTCAACGCCCCCTCCAGTTCGGTTGAGCCGCTGGCTTCAAGGGGCTGCTGAAGCCGGTTGGCAAGCGGTGGACGGCCTAGTGGATATGGTGACTGAGCGCCCCCAGCTTGCCCTCGATTTTAGGAACAATCCACCCCCCGACGAATTCCGCGATGAGGCTGCTGCTCCGGTTGTGGTCCGGCAAAAAAAGCTATCCATCGGCGCTAGCTCGGCTCCGGCCCAGGTGACTTTGTGGATTGGGTTGCGTCCTCTTCCGGACCAAGAGGTTGACGTCTATGTCCAGGTCACCCCCAGGGAGCAGGAGGCTCGATTGCCATCCCGTCTAACGCTAGTGATTTTAGATGACGATGGTGTCGGGGTAATGAAAGCTCAGGCCAGAGGGACAGAAGCGATTCAGCTGAGGTTTGGGGTTGTTCCTGACGAACGCTTCAGCGTCAGACTGGCTCTCGAAAGCGCTAGCGTCACTGAGATATTTATGGCTTAGGCAGGATTAACATGGTGGCCATGACCGGAAAGCTCATTACCCTCAAACTAGATGGCCAGCTGCAGACCGGCTTTCGGGTGACGCTAGAAATTGGCGCTGACGGCGATCGCCCCTATCTTGAAATGAATGGGCAGCTGCCTGCCGCCCCTAACGTCCTCCAAGCCTTGAGAACCTGGCAGACGAGCTATCGGGGGCTGCAGTTGATAACCCGCATTCGCCCTAAATCGATTCGCTACAAAGGATCGCTTCAGCAATTAGACGACTGCCGCCAAACGGCCCATACGCTAAGCAAAGAGCTGGTGCATTGGCTGGCATCCGCCGCATTTCGACCCTTGGATCAGCGCTTACGAGAAGAGCTGAGCCGATCTGAGCCAATTCGCATCCTAATTCGAACCGCCGACCCCAGCTTGTATCAGCTGCCGTGGCATTACTGGGACGTGGTGGAGCGGTACCCAAACAGTGAAGTTGCGTTTGGCGGTATGGCGTTTGAGCGCAGTATAAAACGGCCAGCGCGCACTACCGGCTCCAACGTCAAAATTCTCGCGATTTTAGGGCATCAAGAGGGGATTGATGTCGAAACGGATCGCCGCCTCCTGCGTACATTGGATGCTGAGATTTCGGTCTTGATTGAGCCCCAGCGGCAAACCCTCAACGACCGCCTGTGGGACCAGTCATGGGATATTTTGTTCTTCGCTGGCCATAGCCAGACGGAGGGAGAAACCGGGCGAATTTATATCAACCCAACCGACAGTTTGACCCTGGAAGAACTGCAATATGGCCTCAGGCAAGCGATCGCCAAAGGCCTTCATCTGGCGATCTTCAACTCTTGCGACGGACTAGGGCTGGCCGAGGAACTGAAGCCGTTGAATCTCCCCCAAATGATTGTGATGCGGCAGCCCGTACCCGACCGCGTTGCCCAGCAGTTCCTCACCTATTTTCTCAGAGCCTACGCCAATGGGGAGGCGCTGTACTCAGCGGTACGCCAGGCCCGAGAGCAGCTGCAGGGGTTAGAGAAGGAATTTCCCTGTGCCAGTTGGCTACCAATTATTTATCAGCATCTTGCGGCCCCCCCACTGACCTGGGACCAGCTGCAGGGGCAGGCACAGCGTCAAGACAGTCCTGTCCCCCCGCTCCCAGAGTCTCAAACCCCAGTGACCCGAGGCTTATCAGAGTGGCAGCAGCCGGATGCTGCGGTGACGGATGGCCATTCTCTCTTCAAACCCAAGCGCTACGCTATCCCGACAGGCGTCCTCATTAGCTTGGCCGTGACGGGGCTAGTGACCTTAGCCCGATGGGGTGGCCTGTTGGAGGCCGTTGAGCTCAGCGCCTACGACGGGTTTATGCATCTAGCCCCGGTGGAGGCGCAGGATGACCGACTTTTGATAATCACTATTGATGATCAGGACATTCAGTACCAGGTGGAGCAAGGCATGCCCCTACAGGGGTCGCTTTCTAACCAGGCGTTAGCGGCGCTTACTGAAACCCTTCAACCCTTTGAACCCCAGAGTGTTGGCCTTGATCTGTATCGTCCCAATGGCCTCCAGCTGCAGCCGTCAGAGTTCGACCTGCCCGTCTTTGCGATCTGCAAGGTGCCTGCCGCTGAAGGCGGTGACCCCCACGGGGTGGAGCCGCCTCCCGATATGCCCCTCAATCAGATTGGCTTTAGCGACTTTGTGGCCGATGACGACGGCATTCTTCGCCGACAGCTGCTCGCAATTAAAAATTTATCTCCGACGTCCCGCTGCACCACCAGCAACGCCTTCAACCTCTTGCTGTCGCTGTACTACCTACAGGACGCCGAAGGCATCGCCTACAAGCTCACTCCCGACCAAGAGTTTCAGTTTGGGGATGTGGTGCTGAAGCGACTGACCCCCAATGCTGGGGGATATCACAACGTTGATGCCTCAGGGTATCAGCTGTTGCTGAACTACCGTCACCACCGGAGTCCTGACGATATTGCCCCCACTCTTCCCCTGAGGCATGTCCTCTCGGGCGAGGTTCCACCAGCGTCGATTGAGAAGCTCAAAGGGCGCATTGTTCTAGTTGGTATTACAGCGCTGACGAGCGGTGATACCTGGGTATCGCCCTATAGCAAGGTACAGCCCGACGTGGAGCGGCGCATCCCTGGTGTGGTGATGCAGGCTCAGATGGTGAGCCAAGTGCTGAGTGCGGTTCTGGACGGACGGCCCCTGGTCTGGTGGTGGCCGGAATGGCTGGAAATCGTTTGGATGGGCGGCTGGGTAGCCGTTGGGGCTGTATTGGCAAGCATGCGTTGGGGTAACCTGCAGCTCATTGTCGCAACGGGGCTGTCTCTAGCGGCCCTCACCATCATCAGCTATGGTCTGTTTTTATATGGAGGATGGGTCCCGCTGATTCCCCCCGCGATCGCCTTAGTTATGACTGTGGTTTTGATTGATAGGTGGCTCAGGGGAGGTGCACTCCGGAAACAACATCACTCGCGTTGAAGTTTCAGGGGTCTCCCCTTTCGAGGTGTAAACCATGATGCCATCGAAGCAGTTCCGACGGGCAGATGCCTTTGGGCTCAGCATGGCGGCCCTGCTCGCCTGTGCAACCTGGGTATCGCAAGTTGACCATCCTGCTAGGGCAAGGACTCAGGCCCCCAACCCGCCCCTGAAAATTTCGTTTCAGCAGCCCAACACCGCCGAAACCAGCGCCCCGCGCGATCGCCCTCGGGGTGGCGGAACCCGCCCCATTTGCTCCGAGGAAGAGAGCCAGCTGGGGCGCTGCAATGGTGTCAGCGTTGCAGCCCTAGTGCCTTTTCCCGAGCAGCAGCAGCCGGGTGAGGATGAACAGTCCGTCACAATCTACCACGCCTGGGGCCAAACCCTAGAACCCGCGCCCACCATCTGGTTCTACGTTCCATACCCGCCAGAAGCGATCCACAGCGCAGATTTCGAGCTGCTGGACGAACAACATCAGCTCGTTGCCCAAGGAACAGGCCTTGAAATTACGGCCACCCCTGGCGTCATTCGATACACCCCTGAGCTTGATGTCCCTCTGGTGGTGGGTAAAACCTACCGGTGGAATCTATTGCTGCGCTTTGACCCGTTAGAACCGGCAGCAGACGAGCTGGTGAGCGGTAGAATTAAGCGGGTTGCCCCCAGCACGACGCTAAGACAGCAGCTCGATGGGTCATCCTCCGCGCTCCAGCAAGCGAGCCTTTTGGGCGAAGCTGGAATTTGGTATGACATGGTGACAATGCTGTCCACCGTTTACGCAGAACATTCGGCGGCTTGGGTCGATTTGCTGCGTTCAGTGGGGCTAGAGGCGATCGCGGATGAGCCTCTGGTGGACTGCTGCGACGACTGAAGCCAGCCTCGGTGAACATCTAGCCTTTGCCCTAGCTCTGCTCCGGGGCACTTTCGCGGCTGAACATACTGGCGGCCTTGGGATACGGTAAGTCATGGCGAGCAAAGGCTTGCTTAGCCCGCCGAATCAAATCAGTCTTGTAGGTAAACTCATCCCGAGCATCCATGGGGTAAGACCGTAGCTTAAACTGCGTGCCCCAAAGCTGCTCCTCCATCACCACTGCAATAGGAGATTTAAGCTGGGTGTATTTGCTGCTGTAGGCGGCCTGATGCAAAATCTGGATGACCCGATCAAAATCCACGCCGTGGTCAAAGTAAAAGTTGGTCGCCACCTGGGCCTCTAGCTGCCCCGCATTTGCGTTAGATATTGCATCTGTCCAGGTTTTGTTGTGGGGAATGGTGACAATGTTGTCCCCCGGCGTCTGCAGGCGAATACCCCGCAGTCCATAGCTCACCACCTCACCGTAATGCTCGCCGATTTGGATGCGATCGCCCACGCGGTAAGGAGCCTCAAACAGCGCCACAAATCCGGCAATAATAGAGCTGACGTAGTCCTTAAACGCGAAACCCAAGGCGACGGCGGTGGTGCCAGTCAGCGCTAGGAGGTTAGTCTCAGAAAGGTTCAAAAACAGGCCAACGAGATAGGCGATAGCCGAGAGGAGAATGATGCCTTTGACAAAGGGTAACGACTGCTTCACCAGGAGCCGAAATTGCCGGGGAACGCGCTCTGAAATCCAGTTAGTGATGAATTGAAGGATCACAGTCGCAACGTAGGCGATCGCAACCACAATTAAGCCCTTCAGCGTTTTCTGAAGGGTAAAGTCCGCAGAGAGCTTGTCTGCCAAACTTTCCCCAAACTGCGCCATCAGGGGGTGGCATCCCATCGATAAAGCGTTGTGGGTACTGTCCAAACTGAGGAACATCGCTAATCCTCCTCCAAAAAGAAATTGTTGCTGGCGAGCTCGGTTCTGAGCTTAGGGTAGTGCAATGCCTGCACAGTGAGCCTGCCATTGCGCTGCTCCAGCACCTCCTCCCGCAGCAGCTTTTGAATGCTGGCCTGGGTCTGGCGTTCTGTTTGCCCAAGGCTGAGGGCAAGGTGAGCGCGGGTCATGGGGCCATGAATCAGCAGCGCATGGAGCAGGTATCGGTCTGGGTAAGTGAGCTTGGGGAATTTGGGCAAGGCTGGCGCTGTCTCGTGCAGCGTGAGCCGTTGACGACCGCGTTCGCCTTTTGCTTCGGCGTCCCCAGTGTCTGGTGAATCTAGGGAGGGATTTTCAGCATCAGCTTGCTGTGGTTCTAGCCGTAGACTGCTTTGCCACAGGCGAACGGCGACCGCAGCCACGCCCATGGACTGGGTCACGAGAGAATTCCAGTAGAGCTGCCGAGAGTCATCGTCGGAGTCTTCTTCATCTACATCGGCGATCGCTTTTCTGGTGGGTTTCAACCAACTCTTCAGCGGCACTTCTCTCTGGTCTGATTCGATGACGGCTTCACCCAGCGGCTCTATCCAGCTTCGCAGCATGTCTCCGTCTATTTTAGGTAGCGTGACAGCCTGGTCAAAGTAGGCGCTGATCTGGCAGACAAAGTCGAGAAAGCTCCAGGCTAAACGGTTGCAGCCAATCACCCAAAAACAATTGCGGTTGCGAATGACAATATCCCGTAGGTATTCGACCGAATCCCAGCCGCCGATACAGCGTAAAAAGCACTGCTCTAGACAGGGAATAACGATTAGCGTTGTGCGATTGTCTAGGTTGCCGTTGGTATCCTGATTATCAGCAGTGTTATCCGCCGCAATGTCGAGCTGTTCGTAGGATTCTAGCGCCTGCTGAATGTACTGAGACATTGTTAGGGGGTCGCGGGGACGACATGCGTAGGGGAGCGTCACAATCGCCATTTCAGGCGCATCGGGCCAGGTGTTTACGCTGCTCTTGAGAATAGTGGCGATCGCCTCTGTGGGGTCGGCCAAGACGACGAGAGTGTTCGAGGCATCCACCTCCTGCTGCCAAGTTTGGATTGCTTCAGCGAGCGAGTCGTGGATCGTGGTCCGATAGACTGCAGGCGGCGGTAGGGTCTTAATTTTCTCCGTGAGCTGAGCCTGAATCTTCTCGGGAAGCTCAACTAAATCTTGGTCAATATCTGCCGCCTGCGCTCGCGCAAACCAGGAGAAAACCTGCTGCTTTATGGAGTCTAAAAAGGCTTTTGCCATGAGGCGTTGAGCGCAAGCTGCCAGTATAGAAGCGGACATCCTTCATCATATAGGGCAATCGCCGCGCTGGGATCGAAACTACCGCACATGCCGTTGCCCCTTCAATACCCATTTAGGGATTCTCGATTTCCTGGAAGCGGCTGTCGCTACCTAGGTGAAATTTCTCCGCTAGACAAGCAATAGCAAACCCGTATAGACAAAAGCCCCTAAAGCAAACGCTGAGAACTTGCTCTTCCGCTCTTCCGGCAGCTCTTCTTTAAGAACATTGAGAATAATACTCCCCGCCAGGAACGAGAAGAGTAGCGATATGCCTGCTTCTGAAATCTCGCTACCCCAACCCACCACAGAACCCACAATAACAGCCGTCGCCACGAGCCACCGCCCATTGTGGCGATAAGCCTTTGGGTAATCTTGGCTCAGGCCAAAATCATTGACGACAAAGTGTAGCCCTATCACCAGCGTATACAGAAACAAGCCCGCTAGCGTAGACTCCTCGCGGTGGAACAAGGAATACCCAATCAACGCATTGTAAATCGCAAAAGAGACCACATGTAACCAGTAGATCCCAACGTCAAACTCTTCTGTTTGGTCGGCCTGCTCAAGTTTGGATATTGCAACCAATCTCTCTAGCCCATAAAAGGCCGTCATGCCAATTAAAGCCATAATATATACGTGCTTTTCCAGCAATCCAAACTCCGGCCCCGTAAACGACTCCTGCATCTCGCCAAGTTCTGGGATGAGATGGACGAACACATAAGCCACCGAAACACCACTAGCACCCGACAACCATCGGCTTCGTGGCGTAATGCTGATAAACCTCAGCTTGCTGGCAAACAGGTGAACCAGCGCCAGGGCGATCGCACAAAGCCCCGAATACGCCACATGTGTTGAACTTGTCTCAGCAACATCAGACACTGCAATTAGCATAGTTTCCGTTATGTCTTCGACGTCTCCAAATAATCCAGCCGCAGCTGATGGGGCACCAGCAGCGTATTAAACGCCAATAGCACCACGCCAAACGTCCCCAACGCTGTCGCAGAGGCCACCATAAACATAATGACGATCTGATAGCGCACCGCATCAATGGGGTCCGCCCCCGCCAAAATCTGCCCCGTCATCATCCCCGGTAAACTCACCAGCCCTACCACCATCATCGAATTCAAAATCGGCACCATACCAGTACGTACCGCATCCCGCACCTGTTGATGAGCCGCCTCCCACCGCGTCGCCCCCAAAGTCAACAGCGTCTCAATCTGCTGCTGCTGGTCCACCAGGCTGGTCATAAAGCGGTCCAGCCCCAGAGAAATGCCGTTGAGCGTATTGCCCAAAATCATGCCCAGTAGGGGAATCAGATACTGGGGGTCATACCAAGGTTCCACCTGAATGATGCCCGTGAGCGACACTCCCGTCACAAACCCCGCCGCCGCCAGAATCGACAGCAGGCTATTCCAATAGACACCCGTAAAGCGTCGCTGGGTGCGGTTGACGGCGGCGGTGGCCGCAATCGACGTCATTGCTAAGGCTATCAATAGTACAATCCACGGGCTTTCCTGACTGAACAGCCACTCCAGCACAAAGCCGATGAGCAGCAGCTGCACAACAGAGCGCACCGTAGCAATAAACAGCGATCGCTCCAGCCCCAGTCGCAGCGCCAGGGAGATGGCCAAGTTACCTAGAATCAGCAGTGCTGCCAGAGCAAGCTGGCCGTAGCCCAATACGATATAGTCGTCCATCACCCCACATCCTTTAGGTCAATTTGCCGGTTCGTCACCCGCTGGATCTGCTGCGGGTTGTGGCTGGTCCAGAGGCAAGCCCGCTGGGTATCCTCGCTCATCCACTGATGTACAAGGGCTTCCACCTGCTGAGTAGCGTCGGGGTCCAAAGATGCGGTGGGTTCGTCCAGCAGCAGGACCTTGGGCTGGAGCTGGAGCGCCCTCAGCAAGGCCAAGATTTGACTTTCGCCGCCGGAGAGCCGTCGCACAAGCTGGTCTAAGAAGTCTGGAGCACGGTTGAGGATAGCGAGGTAATGCTCAATACGCGATCGCTGATAGAGTCCTGTCTGAGCGGCGAGGGTAAACACCCGCTTGAGGTTGTCTTCCACCGTGCCATCGAAGGCGGCGGGGCGCTGTGGAAGATAGATGACCTGGGTACGATACTGGGTAATAGACTGGACTTTGAGGGGGCGACCTTGAAAGGTGATCTGGCCCTGCTGAAGCGGGTCTAGGAGAACCAAGGTGCGCAACAGCAGGGTTTTGCCGGAGCCGGAAGGGCCGATAAGACCAACGCGCTCTTCGGGAAATAGCTCAAAGCTGAGGTCTTTCCACAGCAGGCGATCGCCTAGCTGACGCCTCAGACCGTTAGCGCTGAGAATAGGATGCTCCATGGCGTGATACTGGGGGCGATTGCGTTACCCCTTTACCTTATAGGTCAGAATCAGTTCGTCGACGCGTACGGGACACCAGCGCTCAGCTAAAACGTCACCACCATGCTTAACCCTGCGGAGCTATTGACCCGCTCCCACTCCTTCGACTATGCTACGGAAGTCCAACCCGATTTGATGCTTCGGTAGTCTATGCGGCAGCGCACTCCACAATCTGCCCTACTCCTAGGGCTGCTGCTCCTGCGCGTTAAGCGCAGAACAATTTGACATAATAATTTTTCCACTGCAGTATAAGCGCCGGACGCCCTAAACCACTCCAGGGGCTCGGATTTTGTGCGGCGCTTCACAATCGATAAGACCGACTCAGCACCAATAAGCCATAGAGAATTTGACCATGTTGACTCATCCGTCTACCAAATACCGGCCCTTTCAGCCTGTGAATCTAAGCGATCGCACCTGGCCCGCCAACACCATCACCCAGCCCCCCATCTGGCTCAGCACCGACCTAAGAGACGGCAACCAGGCCCTGATCGAACCCATGAATCGCCGCCGCAAGCTGGATATGTTTGAGCTGCTGGTGGCCATTGGCTTCAAAGAAATTGAGGTGGCCTTCCCCTCCGCCTCCCAAACCGATTTCGACTTTGTTCGTGACCTCGTTGAAGGCGATCGCATCCCCGACGATGTCACCATTCAGGTGCTCACCCAAGCCCGCGAGCACCTCATCCGCCGCACCTTTGAGGCTCTGAAGGGCGCGAAGCGCGCTATTGTCCATGTTTACAACGCCACCGCCCCCAACTTTCGCCGGGTGGTGTTTCGGCAAGATAAGGCCGGCACCATTGGGCTAGCGGTCAACGCGGCCCAGCTCATCCAGCAGCTCGCCGCCGAGCAGCCCGACACCCACTGGCGCTTCCAGTACTCCCCCGAGACCTTCACCGCCACGGAGCTAGACTTCGTCAAAGACATCTGCGACGCGGTGCTGGACGTGTGGCAACCCACCCCCGACCGCAAAGCCATCATCAACCTCCCCGCCACCGTAGAAGTCTCCACCCCCAATGGCTTTGCCGACCAGGTGGAATGGATGCACCGCCACATGGCCCACCGGCAGAACACCGTCCTCAGCGTCCACACCCACAACGACCGGGGCTGTGCGATCGCTGCCGCAGAGCTAGCCCAGCTAGCGGGAGCCGACCGGGTGGAGGGCTGTCTGTTTGGCAACGGCGAGCGCACCGGCAACGTGGATCTGGTCACCCTGGCCATGAACCTCTATACCCAGGGCATCCATCCTGGTCTAGATTTTTCTAAAATCAACGAAGTGGCCCGCACCGTGGAAGACTGCACCCAGCTCCCCATTCACCCCCGCCACCCCTATGTGGGCGACCTGGTGTTTACGGCCTTCTCTGGCTCCCACCAAGACGCCATCAAAAAGGGCTTCGCGGCCCATAGCCCCGATGGCCTTTGGGAAATCCCCTACCTGCCCATCGACCCTGCCGACTTGGGCCGCACCTACGAGTCGGTGATTCGGGTCAACAGCCAGTCTGGCAAGGGGGGCATGGCCTTCTTGCTAGAGCGGGACTATGGTTTGGCGATGCCCCGCCGCATGCAGATCGAGTTTAGCCAGGTGGTGCAGCGGGTGATGGATGAGCGCGGCGAAGAAATGACCTCGTCGCAGCTTTGGGCGCTGTTCCAGCAGGAGTATTTGCACCGCTACACGCCCTTCAAGCTCGACGCTTACCAACTCACCGAAAGCGGTAGTGGTCAGCAGATTAGCGCCACGGTGTGGTTCAGCGACCAGGAATTCTCTATTGCGGGCTGCGGCAATGGCCCTATCGACGCCTTTTTAGATGCGCTGGATATGCAGGTAAAAGTCCACCACTATGAGGAGCGATCGCTCTCTCACGGTAGCGATGCCCAGGCGATCGCCTTTGTGGAGCTGTCGGGAGACTTCATTCCCACTTCGGTGTTTGGGGTGGGCATTCACGAGAACATTGTCACGGCGTCGCTGCTGGCGGTGCTGAGTGCGGTGAATCGGGTGGTGGCGCAGGTGGAGGAGGGCGATCGCCATGGGCTGCTGCTGCGGTTTGAGCAAGCGTTAGTCGCCTGATCAGGCTGAGACTCGCTTTTTTATGTCTTATTTCGAAACTTATTGGGGCAATATTGGACTCATGTTGAAAAAGGTGGTCTCTTGACGAGACTTCCTTTTTCGATTGGTTCATTGGGCTTAGAAGGGGATGGGGCTGGGTGGGTTCGAAGAGGACGATGAACTGGGCTTGGGGAATGAGGCGCTTGAGGGTGCGGGCGTGGGCGTCGGCGTCGTTGCGCTTGCGGAAGCGGGCGACGGTGATGCGTTGAGCTTTTGGGAGAAGGCGGATGATGCACCAGGGGGGGAGTTGGGTTCGGTAGTGCGACATGGGTTTTGTGGGTTGAGTTTGCGTCGGTAACGGTAGGGGCGCAAGGCGACTTGTCCCAGAAGTTGGCATGGGGAAATTTGCCCCCCGCGTAGGCGCGGACAGAGAAAGCAAAAAATTGCAGCAGAATACAGTCGTGCAAGACTGCGATCGCAGCCACCATTAAGGGCGATCGCTGCTGGATAATTTCGTGATTTGTCTGTACTAAAATCGATAGTAGCACGATATTCGCATACAGGAGTATGCTGATTTTATGCAAATAGGTTATCCTGACCAGCACAAAGTTAAGATGCGGGGAGATGTATGCATCAACCAATGAGCAAACGAACGACGATTACCCTGCCAGACTCAGTATTCGAGGAGCTAGAGGATTGGGCCGACCAGCAAGGACGGCCAACAGCTAATTTGGCGTCTTTTTTGGTGGAGTTGGGAATTCGACAGGCGAAGGAGAGTCGGGAGTTTGAGCCGAGTTCTGAGCGGAAACGCGATCGCCCTTAGCGATGGCAGGCAAGAAGGAGTTTCGCGGATACGTCCCTCATGAGCTGAATTGGCTGGTACGGGCGCTGTCAGCGCTTAATAATGGCGATAGGTCAAAGCCTTGGCTACGCGATCGCGATTGCAGCTTGAGCGATGTGCTGACGGAGGCGCTGCAAGGCTGGGTCAGCAAGCCGGAGAATCAGGCGCTGGTTGAAAAGCACAATCTAGAGGATTTACGGTTTTGAGAGGGTCCGTGTAATCTGATTGGGCATGGGAAGAGCTGGAAAAGCCCTGCGGCAGGTGTTAGAAGATTACGGCATTAGCCAGAACCGCGTTGCTGTGGAGATAGGAATTGTGCGATCGAATGTGTATCGCTGGGTGAATGAGATGGCCCCGCTGCTCGAATGTAGTGGTTTAGATGCGAGATGCGCTACACAAGATTGATTCTGAGACGGCGCAGGAGTTTGCGCGGCTTTATTGGGGGGAGCCAGAGTAAGTGTGGGGAAGGCGACTGCTGCATTGTGAATGTTGGCTTCAGGATATTACAACTGCTCAGTCATCTGAGCTAGAAAATAATCATTCACGGTCTACATAAGTAGGTTGCCTCGTAAACATCGAGGTATGCCAAGAAATGTTAAGCGGTTATGACACTGACATAGGAC
>JBARYO010000724.1:0-2309 GCA_049647905.1 Elainellaceae cyanobacterium
GAGCAAGACTCCTTAACCCTTATAGCGACCGAACAACCGCTTAAAGGAACCCTATCATCGCTTCAGCAAAACCCTTTGACGCTTGAACAATAGCAGTCAACCGCCTTAGCAAAGCACGAAGCGATCGCCCAAAAAAATCCGTACTACTCTTGCAGCCCGTTCATCAGTACGCTATTGTCTTTTCTTAAGAGCTGCCCTCCGCAGCTTGGCTCCCAAGAATTTGGCCTTTCAACGGAGGCGGTTGCCGTTAGCCCCGACAACTGCCCCCTAACCCCCTCAGCAGAACTATCCTGCTTCGGCGGCTATCGGTAGCATAAGCGATTCCGACAGCCATCCCGAAACACATGATGCTCAAGGGATGGCTGAATTCTTGGCTTCCTTAACCCATATCCACAAAAAGGAATCCAAGAATGACAATCCAATACCGCCCGTCGTCTCATCCCGCTGATGAGACGGCACAAGCTCACGCGCCAGAAGCATCCCCCATGACGTACGGGCAGGTTTCGCCAGAACAGTTGCTCTCATCCCCAAACCCGAACAACCAAACCTGCCCCAAAATTTCGCCAGAGAACTCACCCTCGCTACCGATACCTAACGACCAACCACCCAACGCCTTCCTCGAAGCCACCCCCACCCCGTACGGGCAGGTTTCGCCAGAACAGCTACCTTCATCCCCAACCCCTAACAACCAAACCTGCCCCGACACCTGCCCCACCCTCAATCTCCCCAACCCCAGCCCCGACGCCAACTACGACTACATCCACCACATCCTCATCGGCTCCCCCCAAGGCGTCATCGACGCCATCAACCGCCTCCACCTTGGCCACCCCATAGAGCGCCACCGCTGGACCCCGCTCATCGCCGTCCGGGACGCCGGTATTCATATCACCCCCGCCCAAGGCCAAGTGATTAGCTACCTAATCCAGCAGCGGGCAGTCTAATCGGTATGGCCATGAATCCAAACGCAACCGGCTGACGTCCTTATAACCAAAAGGTTTAATTCAGCGATCGCACTTCGGTATGAGGACTGGAGTGCGATTTTTTATATTTATGCTGATCTCTGAATAGTCATCACTCCCCTGTTCGTTCTAGTCACGCCCTACAGAGGGCCGTTAATTTTTCCATTCAAGCCATACACCTGCCGCTCCCCCACCAAAGGGACCAGCGTCACCTCACGCTCATCCCCCGGCTCAAAACGCACCGCCGTCCCCGCCGGGATATCCAGCCGCATGCCCCGACTCTGGTCTCGGTCATGTATCAGGGCGTCATTCACCTCGTAAAAGTGGAAATGAGACCCCACCTGCACTGGGCGATCGCCTGTGTTAGCCACAGATACAGTAGTGGTGGGGCGATTGGCGTTGAGTTCAATGTCGCCGGGTTCTGGGATTAATTCGCCTGGAATCATGGTTTGAATTCGTTTATTGGAAGAATGGCCATTTGTCCGTATCGCTATTGAATGGGGTCGTGGATGGTGACTAGCTTTGTACCATCAGGAAATGTTGCCTCAACCTGCACCTCATGCAGCATCTCTGGAATACCGTCCATCACGTCATCTGCCGAGAGCAGCGTAGTCCCATAACTCATTAGCTCCGCCACCGTGTGCCCATCCCGCGCACCTTCCAATATGGCGGCTGAAATGAAGGCGATCGCTTCGGGATAGTTGAGCTTTACGCCCCTATCTTTACGGCGCTCCGCTAGAAGCGCCGCCGTGAAGATCATCAGCTTGTCTTTCTCTTGAGGCGTCAATTGCATGGTTAATGAATCAATTCAGGTTTTTGTTTTACCGGTGAGGACAGCGGGAGCGACGCCGAAGCACGGCAAGACCCCTAGGCTAACGTCAAACGTCAATCCGCTCAATTCACAACATTGTCAGGACTGGCATCTGGCGGTGTCGCTGGCTGAACGGGCTCCACTGGTTGAGGATCCGGAGCCGCTGTCTCTGGGGTATTGGGCGTTTGCAGCTGGTTTTCTGGTGGCTGAGTATCGGGCTCCTGGGTATCCGGTGCCGGAGCAGTTGGCGGTAGCGGCTGCTCCGCGGCAGGCTCCTCCTCTGGAGCCTCTTCCTCCAACCCGTCCTCTTCTGATGGCTCGGCAGGAATCTGCTGCTCTTGGGGAGAAAACTCCTCCAATGGACTCGTCCCAGTCAGGTATGACCACACGGCATAGCCGAGCAACCCCCCAACGATACCAGCAAGCAGCAACAGCACCAACGTAAACAACACCCGGCTGGGACCACCGCGATTCGATTCGGGTTCACTGTTCGTATCTTGAACGGTGTCGTCTGGCGTCGTGTAAACTGCTCCAGCATC
>JBARYO010000725.1:0-2431 GCA_049647905.1 Elainellaceae cyanobacterium
CTATACAACAGCACTTGATTCACTTTGCTAATTTCCAAGTGAGGACTTATTGTATGAAAACACGAACACATATGTCGCCACTATCTACATATTTCTCATCTCTAAGTCCAAGCCATCTACCTTCCAATTTGTATGTCAAGGAAGGGCGGCTGCATAAGCATTTGATTAACCGGAGTGGGGTCGGTTCCCCCTACATGGCGACGCCGCTATCGAGCAAGCGTATGTTCTTGACGCCATAGCTTGACCTAGGCTAGCGCTTTAGTTCAGGGCTGACTTGGTTTGACAGCGCTATGTCTCTATAGCAATTCTCTATGGTGCCCCAAGCCCGAGGCTAAAAGGCTTGCAGAATAGACCTAGGCAATTTTGCAGTCTATTTTGGCATTAATTCTTGTGGTGTCATGGTGCCACCCAGGGTTTGCTCAACTTCTTTAGTAGCGATGCGAATCTCTCGTTTCGTAGTCGGAGTTTAGTCATCATAAGACCTAAGCCATGCGGAGTGGCTTAGCAACACAGCTTATGGTTCCTAGGTTGCCGCTGCCCCCCGCTATAAGGGAGCTTTTGAAGGGATTCTAATATGTGCAACCGCATATGGAATTGGTATTGGTATTGGATGAATCAACAGTATTTTCAGATCAATTAGCCTTATCCCGTTTCACGCTGCACAGGAGGTATTTTCGTGATCGCTGATTTGAGTCCAGAGAAAAGCATTTTGGGACAAATGGACGCCGAGTCCCTTTGGCATCCTATGGTGCAGCATAAACCCTTCACCCAAGCGCCGCCCAAATGCATGGCCAAAGGGGTAGGCTGTCATGTCACCGACACCGATGGCGTAGAATATTTTGACGGCATCTCGGGGCTGTGGTGCGTCAATGTGGGCTACGGGCGTCAAGAACTCGCTGAGGTGGCCTATCAGCAAATGATTGACCTGGCCTACTTCCCCCTCACCATGAGCCATGAGCCGGGCATTCGCCTGGCCCACAAGCTGATGGGGCTGCTGGGCTACGAGGGTAAGGTACTCTTCTCCACCAGCGGGTCAGAAGCCAACGAAACCGCCTTCAAAATCGCCCGCCAGTACCAGACGCAAACGGCCCCGACAGGCTCCGGCCCCCGCTACAAGATTATTTCTCGCTACCGGGGCTACCACGGCCACACCATGGGAGCCTTGAGCGCCACCGCCCAAGCTGAGCGCAAGCTCAAATATGAGCCGCTAGTGCCGGGGTTTCTCCACGTGAGTCCGCCTTACCACTATCGCTTTGGGGAAGGGCAGCCAGAGGAGGTTTACAATGCTGCCTGTCTGCAGGAGCTAGAGCAGACCATTCTCTACGAAGGGGCTCAGTCAGTTGCCGCCGTGATTGTGGAGCCGGTTATTTCTGGAGGCGGTGTGATTGTGCCCCCTGAGGACTATCTGCGCGGGGTGCGGGACATTTGCGATCGCACCGGGATTTTGCTGATCTACGACGAGGTGGTGAATGGGTTTGGCCGCACGGGCCAGATGTTTGGCCATCAGCATTGGGGCGTCGAGCCCGATATCATCACCTTTGCCAAGGGGTTGAGCAGCGGCTATGTGCCCCTGTCGGCCACGGTGGTTAAACAGCATATCTTTGAAGCCTTTTTGGATGACCCCGGCAGCGATAGCCACTTCCGCCACATCACCACCTACGGCGGCACCCCGGTTTGCACTGCCGTCAGCCTCAAAAGTATCGAAATTTTGGAGCGAGAAAGCCTCGTTGAGCGGGCGGCGGAAATGGGGGACCATCTCCTCGGTCGGTTCCAAGACCTTCTGGAGCATCCCAACGTGGGGGATGTGCGGGGCAAGGGGCTGCTGTTGGGTATTGAGCTGGTCACTGATAA
Organism: Elainellaceae cyanobacterium; assembly: GCA_049647905.1. Classification (GTDB taxonomy): domain Bacteria; phylum Cyanobacteriota; class Cyanobacteriia; order CAKZMO01; family CAKZMO01; genus JBCCAG01. Next base: position 1,852 of record JBARYO010000725.1, read on the forward strand.
GGCCAGTAAAGCGCCTTTAGAGAATGCGGCGGTTGCTGCCGTGGTTCAGCACTGCATGAAGAACCAGGTCATCATTGGCCGCAACACCAACACGGTTCCAGGCTTCAACAACGTGTTGATTTTGGCTCCACCGCTGGTGATCACCCGCAAAGAGGCGGATGATTTCGCAGATGCCATTCGCAATGCCATTTTTGCTTTGCCAACTGGTTGAAGCCTGCATCACAGTCAATCATTGATCTGGAGCATTCAAAATCATGGTTCGAACGCTGCTGACGTTCAAGCCTTATCTCTACATCCTCGCATTTGCTGTCCGGTACGGTGGGCATCGGCAACATCGCCGGGGTGGCGATCGCACTGTCAATATCTATAAAGCTATCTTCTTGGTCTGCGCCTTTATTGGAGCGGTGGTAAACTTGGGTCCAATTCTAGAATTTAGCGATATTATTGCCCTCGCGATGTCGCTGCCAAACCTGCTAGGCTGCTGCCTAATGTCTGGGTTGATTGCCAGTGAGCTAAGCAGCTACATGACCCGGCTCCAGTCGGGGGAGATGTTGATCGAGACCAGTAAGCAACCTGAAAC
>JBARYO010000726.1:0-7924 GCA_049647905.1 Elainellaceae cyanobacterium
ATGGTGGACATGCCAGGTTTGGCGGTCAACTGGGTTGCTTTCTTGCGCTTGCGAGCCTTCTTAATCGCCTGCACCAGGTCAGTGCCGGCCTCTTCGCAAGACTTTAGCGTCGCGTCGGTGGGGGTAAACTTGACGCGGATGGGATCAAAGGCAAAGGCATATCCTGCGTCCTTGAGTTTGTCCTCTAGGTAGTCAATCGCCTCCCCGCTCCAGCCAAAGGAGCCGAACACCCCAACGTGCTTTTCAGTGGAGACGTTGGAGAGCATGATACCCAGGGCCGTTTGGACTTGGGTCGGAGCATGTCCCCCCAATGTAGGCGAACCGATGATAAAGCCGTCGCACTGGTCTGCGATCGCCTTGATTTCCTCAGTGGTCGCCGCCTCACAGTTGATGGACTCTACTCGGCTTCCGGTTTTGGTCACCCCTCGGGCGATCGCCTGGGCCAATGTTGCCGTGTTGCCGTAGGCGGAGGCGTAGAGCAACGCCACTGATAGCTCTTGGCTCTGCTGCTTTTCACTCCAGTCTCGATAGGCGTTGGTGAGTTCGGTGATGCCAAAGCGCACTAGTGGCCCATGGCCTGTAGCGTAAAGTCGAACCGGAGGCACATCCGCTAGTTTCTCCAGCACCGTCTGCACCTGGCGAGCGTGGGGTGCCATTAAGCAGTCAAAGTAGTAGCGGCGCTCGTCCTGCAGCGTCTCCCAACTGGGATCAAATATCTCATCGTTGCACAGGTGGGCTCCAAAAAACTTGTCGGTATAGAGAACGCCGGTCTGAGGATCGTAAGTGGCAAGACCATCCGGGTAGCGCGGCGTTGGTATGGGGACAAACTGCAGGCGGTGACCTTGCCCCAAGTCCAGACGCTCGCCAGCATTCCCCTTGATCACCATCAGATTGAGGGTGGAGTCCGATAGGGCAGATTTGAGCGCGATCGCCGCCGGATTGGAGCAGACGATTGTGACCTGAGGGGCGATATCCAAAATCGCCTTGAGGGTTTCGGTCCGGTTGGGATTGACATGGCCCAGCACAATATAGTCCAGCTGACTGAGTTCTAGGGGATCGACCGCCACATCTCGGTGCTGCTGCACAACCCAGCGCAGCTGCGCCCATAGGTCGCTCCACAGGGGAAGCTGAGTCTTGGCCTCTTGGGACGTCGGCTGCAGCGCGTTGAGAAAAATGTCGGTAAATGACTGCCCTGGCGGATCGATGAGGGCCGTTTTGTCGGCGCGGATCAAATAGCTGTTGGCGGTGGTGCCTCTCTCGCGGGCATATTCAATTTCAAATCGCAGGCGATTCCAGCTGCGGGAGCGGTAGACAGTGGTTTCGGCGGCGATGGGGGCGACCTGGACGTCGCGGGGTGTTGTTGAGGTCATGAGGGATGTTGGCGGCATGAGGAGCGTATGGGAGGGGCGAGCGGCCGCTCGCCCTTACGGTGGTGGGAGGCCCCGGTAGCGAGAGGCGTGCGCATGGTGCGATCGCTTTACTTTAGTAGTAATTCCCCACTTTACGGTGATGGACTGCTGTCATCGCTTCCGGCTTCGACACCTTACCCGTCTGCACCGTGCTATACACAATCCAGTGGTCGCTGCACTCCATACGGCTTGATACCTCACATTCTAGATAGGCTAAAGCATCCGCCAAAATTGGAGAGCCGTTCTCGGCCTGGCGCGTCTTTACCCCTTCGAAGCGATCGCCCCCGGGCGGAAACCGCTTCAGGAAGTGCTTCATCAAGGACTGGTAATTCTGCTCTTCTAAGATATTGAGCACAAAGCGATCGCCCACATGCATCAAAGACTCGATAGCCCGATCCTTGGCCACCGCCACTGTAAACCCAAGGGGTTCGAAACTAGCTTGAGATACCCAGGATGCCAGCATGGCGCTGTTGAGGTTGCCCCGCTGCGCGGTGAGAATATATAGCCCGCTGCTGATACGGCCCAGGGCTTTCTCTAGCTCGTTGTCTATGGCCTTTAGCTTTTTGGTTTTGTCTTTTTGAGTCAGGAGCTGACCCAAATCTGTGCCCGATTCTTCACAGGCTTGATAGGTGACGTCGGTGGGGGTGTCCTTGATGCGGATGGCAGGAAAGCCTGTCCTCAGCCCCGCATTGGTGAAGCGGTTCATCAGGGGGTCCACTGGTTCGTCATCACCGCCGTAGCATTCGAACATCCCCACCACCTGCTTCTCATGTACCGCCGCCAGAATGGTGCTTACCGCCGCCTGCGCCTCTGCCGCAAAGGGGCCGGAAGCCGGAGGGGCAGCCACAACGATCGCCGCTGCGTAGCCCACAAGCTCGTTGACCGCCTGCGCGTCAGCAGATTTGAGGTCCATCATCTCTACCGCTACGCCAGTTTTGGTAATGCCTTGAGCAATGGCTTGGGAGAGGCGATCGCTGTAGCCGTAGTCGGAGACGTAGAACACCGCCGCCGTGGTTTCAGCCTTGGCCTTGGCCTGACTCCAGCTGTGATAGCGTCCGGTGAGTTCTTCTACGTTGTGCTTTAGCAAAGGGCCATGGCCTGTGGCCACCTGATCAATCTCCCCGCTCAGCTTGCTCATCCGCTTCATGGCGCTGAGCACGGAACGGGCGTTGGGGGCCATTAGGCACTGATAGTAAAACTGAAAGTCGGCCTCAATGGCCTTGAGGTCGTCGTCGTAGGTGGCGTCGCTGCAGTAGTGCATGCCAAAGGCATCGCAGGTGAAGAGAATCTGCGTCTTGGCATCGTAGGTAAAGATAGTGTCGGGCCAGTGGAGGTTGGGCGCGCTGACGAACTCCAGCACATGGCCATGACCCAAATCAAGGGTATCGCCGCTTTTGACCTGCATCCGCTCAAAGGGCTGATGCACTAGGTTCTCTAAAAAAGCGATCGCCACCTTAGCGCCCACCACCGTGGCGTTTGGCGCTAATTCTAGAACATCTTTGACGAGGCCGCTGTGGTCCGGCTCGGTGTGGCTAATCACGATGTAGTCAATCTCAGCGGGGTCAATTTGCCCCCGAAGCGCATCGAGATAGAGCTGACGGAATTTTGCGTGGGAGGTATCGACTAAGGCTGTCTTCTCGCCCCGAATCAGAAAGGAATTGTAGGTGGTGCCGTTTTGCAGCCCGAACTCGATATCGAAGCGATCGCGGTCCCAGTCCAGGGAGCGGATAGTAGTTGTGTCGGGGGCAATTTCAGTCGTTTGCAGCGTGAGACGCTTTTGGGCGGGTTCAGCAACGGTGACCATGGGTATTCTCCAATTCAGAGTTCTAGCTAGCGTGAGGCTAAGACTTTTAAACCAGGTTTAGCAACATTCATGTTTCTTTATTATCCGATCTTCCCTTCGTATAGTAAAGTTAAGCGTTGCTTATAGCCTAAGCCTCTAGCTCTCGACGCCCCTCTAGCGCTCTAGCCAGCGTCACCTCATCGGCATACTCCAGGTCACCACCCATGGGCAGGCCAAAGGCAATGCGCGTCACCATGGTAAAAGGCTTCAGCAGCTGACCCACATAGAGGGTTGTGGTCTCCCCCTCGACGCTAGGGCTGATGGCTAAGATTACCTCCTCCACATGTTGCAGGCTGACGCGGCGCACCAGCTGTGACACCGTCAACTGCTCCGGGCCAATACCTTCCATAGGCGAGATAAGCCCCCCCAGCACGTGGTACAGCCCTTTATATTCCTGGGTCTTTTCCAGGGCAATGACGTCACGGGAGTCGGCCACAACGCAGATAGTGGCCTTGTCGCGATTGGTGGCGCGACAAATGTCACACACCGGATCGGCGGAGAGGTGGAAGCAGCGAGAGCAGGTGCCCACCTGAGCCTTGGCGTTGAGCAAGGCTTGGGCTAGGGCCTCAATCTCGGCTTCCGGGCGCTTGATTAAGTGCAGCGCAAGACGCTGGGCAGTTTTGGGACCAATGCCGGGCAGCCGCTGCAGCTGCTCAATAAGACGAGCGAGAGGGCGAGTATAAACTGTAGGTCTCCTTATCGAATCAAATGTATTGCAGAATCAAAACGAGTCGAGATGTGAATCTGCTGCAGTAGGGATGTGGCAAGGCCATGGCCTTACAACGGTTGTCCCTGAATCAGCAGCGCGTCCTATGACGTCATACCTTTATTTTTTCATACTGCGCGCCAAGTTTCTGTTCGTGCCCTTCGACAGCGGTATGTAGCCCCATTTGCCTGCTGCTGCGCTAGAAACATGGTTCGATTGGAGGATGTTGACAGCAAGGGCAGCTGATACGCTATAGGGCTAGGACATTGAGAAGAGGTCAACAAGCGATGAGCTATCGGCTTAAATCGAGTGAAGCCCTGTCCAAAACGATCAAGCGCATTGCCCATGAGCAGATCGAAGCGTCTATTGATGTGCTCTCCCAAGCGTCATACGGTAACCATGACAAGGGCGTTCATCAGGCCCGCAAGCATTTCAAGAAAATGCGATCGCTAGTGCGGCTAGTGGAAGGGGATATCGGGACCAAAGCCTACAAGCGCGAAAGTGCCTGCTTTCGGGATGCGGGCCACCAGCTTGAGGCACTGCGAGACAGCCAAGTTCGACTACAGGCCTTTGACGCTCTGCTGTCCCACTACACCGAATTCGTTGAGTCTGATTCATTTGATGACATTCGTCAGGTGCTGCTAGAAGAGTACACAGCAGTCCATGACACCAGCGGCAGCGACAGAGATATTGCTACAAAAGTCATTCCGGCGCTGAGGAGAGCGAACCACCGCGTCGACCGATGGAACATCAGCGATCGCTGGTCGGCCTTGGAGTACGGACTATATAAGCAATACGCCCGAGGGTACCGCGCCTTTGATACTGTTACGCAACAGCCTAGCCCAGAAAACCTGCACGATTGGCGCAAGCGAGTCAAGGATCTGTGGTGTCATCTCCGTCTGCTCTCGCCGCTGTGGCCGCCGCTGCTAAAGGCTTGGAGCAACCAGGCCAAGACGCTATCCGAGCTGTTAGGGGACGACCACGATTTGGCGGTTTTGCGCACCTATTTAATGGACGACCCAACTCAGTTCAGCGATGACGCGAGCCAGCTTGGTGTCTTATTATCGCTGATCCGGCGGCGGCAGATCGAGCTGCAAACAGCAGCCGTCGCTCTAGGTCATCGGCTTTATGGAGAATCGCCCAAAGCGTTGGCAAAGCGAATGAGGCAATACTGGCGGGCGTGGCGCACCGAGGGCAAACGAGCCAAGACTGTGCCGCCTAGCTCGTTGGATGGGCAAGCGTTGTCAAGGCTGGATAGCCTACGGGCTTAGATCGCGACCTGCTGAGCGCTAGTGGGCACAAATTCTAGCGCCGCTCCATTCATGCAGTAGCGCTTGCCGGTAGGCTCTGGGCCGTCGTTAAAGACATGCCCCAAATGTCCCCCACAGCGATCGCAATGAACCTCGGTGCGCACCATAAATAGGGAGCGATCAACAGAGGTGCCCGTGCCCCCTTCAATAGGAGCATAGAAGCTGGGCCAGCCAGTGCCGCTATCAAACTTAGTGTCAGAGGCGAAGACCGGGTTGCTGCACCCAGCACAGGTGTAGGTACCCGCTTCATGGTTGTGGTTCAGGGCGCTGCTGTTAGGGCGCTCGGTGCCGTGCTGCCGCAGGATACGAAACTGCTGCGGTGTGAGGATCTCGCGCCATTCGGCTTCGGTTTTTGTGATCTCAAAATCGCCATCGTTAGACGCTGTGGCATTGCCGGCCTTAAGCACAACGGAAAGCGCGCTGGTGCCGAGCAGCAGCCCACTAATTTGGAGGAGCGATCGCCGGTTCATCATGGTGGTGGTCAGGAATTATTGCAATTGTCTAAATTTATATTGTCTAGCTTAGCGTGAGCTGATAAGGACTTAAAGGGTTGCTTAGGCCAGTTCTAGCGGCGGCAGAGTTGGCCTCTTGTGCAACATGATGTTGACAAAGTCTTGTGCAAAGCAAGCCTACTTCCGACTGGTCAAAATGATATAGTCTGCTCGAAGCGTGAGCTAGCGATAGAGGTTCATCACAATGGAAAACAAGCAACTCTTGACCCAAACAATAGCTGTTTTGTTATGCACAACGCCAGAGACTGCTTTAGGAAAACTGCTCAACTTTTGTCTGGCAGCTAAAGTGGAAGCCAAAAATTCCGGAAAAACAGCGCTGGAATTTGCTCAAGATTTGGTCAGCCATCCTGAAACCCTCTCCATTTGGATTTCGGAGGTCATCGACAGCGACGATAGCTACAGCGTTGAAGAAATGGTGGCCCTTTCGGAAATGCACCTCAAAAATCCAGAAGCGTTTATGGCGCAGCTTTTTGACGAAGCTAACACTGTATCTATCTCAGGACCTTAACGCTCCCCCTACAGGCTTGTTGTAAGTCACCGTCCGAAGCAACGGAGGAATACCGCGACAAATCACTCGATACACCTCCGGTTTTGTCCCTATACTCTGATGGCCCCATCAATCTGTTGGTGCAGCACATCTAGAGTGGCCCTATTATCAAGTCGGACGTCTGCCTGGGCTAGCTTTCGCTCAATTGGCCACTGTGTCTCAATGCGAGCCTGAATTTGCTGAGAAGAGAGGCCTCGCTGCTGCAGGCGCTGCCGCTGCTGCTCTGGGGTGCAGTACACTACCCAGATTTGGGTCACCTGCTCGGTCAGGCCAGCTTCAAACAGCAGCGGCACGGACCACACTACGTCGGTCTGTAGCGCTTGGGTCATCTGGGTCATGCGATCGCGCACGTAGGGGTGAATCTGAGTTTCAACCCAGCGGCGTTCATCCTCATTTTGAAAAATAATAGTTGCCAGCGCAGGGCGGTCCAGGCCGCCGTCGGCGCTGAGCATTCCATCGCCATAGCGCTGGGCGATCGCCGCCAAGATGCTAGATCCCGGTTGAACAGCCTCCCGCGCTAGCTCGTCGGCATCCAGAATAGGAACGCGATGGACCTGCTGGATGTAGTGCGACGCCGTAGACTTGCCCATGCCAATTCCGCCCGTCAGGCCAATGATGCGCTGGGCAACTGGGCCAGTAGGCGGCGTCATTGACCGGCCAGGAGGGTGACGATTCCCTGGGTCAGCCCCTCTAAGGTGTACTCTTGGGCTTCAATATCCACCCGACCCAGGTGCTCTTTGCAGGTTTGGGAGGTTTGGGGGCCAATGGAGGCAATCTTGATGGACGCAACGGTTGAGAGTAGGTTGGCAGACTGGACCAGCTGATAAAAGCAGCGCACCGTCTTTGAGCTGGCGAAGGCAACCACATCCACGGTGCCCTGGCGCAGGGCGGCCTCAGCCTCCGGGGCGATCGCCTTGGGGCAGCGAGACTGATAGGCCGGTACTTCAACCACCGTTGCCCCCTTCGCCGTTAGGTCCGTCACCAGCACCTCTCGACCACCCTGCTGCACCCGAGGAAACAAAATTCGCAGGCCCGTCAGGTCAGAGCTACCAGGGAAATGCGCTGCTAAGGAATCGGCCACAAACTCCGGCGGCACGAAGTCTGGGCTCAGCTGCTGCGCCTGCAGGACTCGCGCCGTTTTGCGGCCTACGACGGCAATTTTCACCCCCGCCAGGGCTTGGATATCTTTACCATGGTGCTGCAGCCGTTCCACCAAAAACTCAACCCCGTTGGCCGACGTCAAAATTAGCCAGTCAAACGTTGCCAGCTGGGCGATCGCCTCATCACAGGGTGTCCAGCTATCGGGGGCGGTAATTTCTAGCGCAGGCATCTCAATGACGCAGGCTCCCTCCGCCTGGAGGCGATCGCGAAACTCGGCAGACTGACCTGCTGAGCGGGTTACTAGTATCGTTTTCCCTTGGAGTGAGGCTGTCATGGTGAGCGGTAGGGCTATCTATGGGGGCTTTAGCCGTTGGCTAGGAGGGTTCAGAAGCTAGCGGCGAGACTGGCAGGTGAGGCTGCCCAGCGGGTTTGAGGTACGCCTGCAGCTGCACCACTTCCCCAATTACCATAATGGCCGGGGAGAGCGCCTGTCGAG
>JBARYO010000727.1:0-5947 GCA_049647905.1 Elainellaceae cyanobacterium
ATGGTAGCTACGGCTCCAATTTCCCCAAGGGCCGAGATAGCCGCTTCTTGCAGCAGCAGAGTCGGGCTATCGAGGGCTTCTAGCAGTACGGCCTGGGCCTGATTGTCCCCCAAGTTGCCGAGGGCAACAGCGGCGCTGAACTGGACAAGCCATTGGGTATCTTCGTAGAAGGCATGGCGCAACGGTTCTAAGGCCCGCTTATCCTCCAAATATCCCAACGCACCAGCCGCGATCGCCCGCATGTTGTAATCTGAGTCTGTCTGTAGGATCTCAACTAAAATTTGGAGATTTTCGGGGGCAGGTTTGATTCCTAGTGAAAATACAGCCATGCCCCGCACCTGAACGTTGCTATCAGCAAGCGCCTGTTCAATCAACGGCAGCGCGGTGGCAGTCGGCATAGAAGTATCCTTCTGGATCTCAATCATGGCCAGAACGCGCTCTTTTACATCCGGGCTACGCAGCTGCGCCGCAAGCTGGCTTGGGCTGAGTTGACTCATTCACTTGAGACTCATTGATCACAGAACTGATGGTAGAGCGTAATGAGCGGTCTTTGATCTAGCCTTTTTGATGAGCGGCCCTGTTCAAAAATGAGAGCAGGCTGCTGATAACAGTAGCGTCCCTTGCGATCGCCTCTGAGGGGCATGATTAATGCGCTAGGGCATAGGTTTAAGGCCAACTGCTGAATCAGTCGCCACAGTCAGGATTTACAAATCTTGACGATGATTTGCATAGAATTTGCATACTCTTATAAGAGAATCGATTATAGCAAAGCGTATAACATTCCCAGAGAGGCCCTAGTGCCGTATGGGGTTGGGGTTCCTAGATGGATGAGCTTATCGCTGAACACAGCGAACAGTTACGCCGCCGATCTGGGAAACTCAAGATAACCGATTTGAGATTTATTTACATCTTGAAACAATTTTCTTAAGCGCTGTAATTACGTTAGGAGATACTGTTAATGCCTTTTGGACCAGCTTCACGCCTCGGCGTCAGCCTGTTTGACGAAACTCCTCCTGTTGAATGGGTACCCGGTAGCTCCCAGGAAGAAGCCGAAACGATTATTCGCACGGTGTACCGGCAGGTGCTGGGCAACGCCTATGTCATGGAAAGTGAGCGCCTTGAGGTGCCCGAGTCCCAGTTCAAAATGGGCCGATTCAGCGTGCGCGAATTTGTGCGTGCCGTTGCAAAGTCTGAGCTTTACCGCTCCCGCTTTTTTACAAGCTGCCCGCGCTATCGAGCAATCGAGCTTAACTTCCGACATCTACTGGGCCGTCCGCCGCTAGATCTAGAAGAGATGCGGATGCACAGCACCATTTTGGATACCCAGGGATTTGAAGCTGATATTGATTCGTACATCGATAGCGATGAGTATCAAAACAACTTCGGCGAGGACATTGTGCCTTATATCCGAGGCTACAAGACTGAAGCTTGCCAGAGTATGGTGCAGTTTACCCACACCTTTGAACTGGTGCGGGGTGCGTCTAGCAGCAGCTTGAAAGGTTCCCTGTCGGGTAACAAGCCCAGGCTCAACGCATTGGTAATCAATTCCACACCGACCCCTGTGGTGTCTCCGGCCAGTGACGGCGCTCTATTCCAAACGCCTGATGAGGCACCGGCCACGCGCCTTGGCTCTGGAGCCGGCTCTGACGGTAAGATTTACCGAATTGAAGTGACGAGCCTCAGCTCTAAGAAATTCAACAGTATTTCTAAGTTCCGTCGGGCTAATCGAGTTTACATGGTGCCCTACGAGCAGCTTTCTCAGGAATACCAGCGGATTCACAAGCAAGGCGGCGTTATCGCTAGTATCACCCCGGTATAGTGCGTTTTGTGGGGCGGATTTTGTAGAGTCAGCGCGTCTAAAAGGCGCAAGCTGTTGATCTCTGATTGAGTCTGCCTCACTACTTTATTACTGTATTTAATTTCAAATTTGTCTAAATAAAATTTTGGGAGACTAGGTTACTATGGCATCCGCTACGACAATGGAACTTTGGCCTACTGATGGACTAGAAGAGGTCCAGACCGTTATTCGGGCCGTTTATAAGCAGGTATTGGGCAATCCCCATGTGATGGAAAGTGAGCGGCTTGTGACGGCAGAATCTCAGCTGTGCGATCGCTCAACGACGGTGCGTGAGTTTGTTCGGGCGGTCGCCAAGTCAGAGTTTTATCGCTCTCGCTATTTCGAGTCCTGCGCCCCCTATCGCTTCGTTGAGCTTAATTTTCTACATCTTTTAGGTCGTGCACCCCAAGATCAGCGAGAGGTCTCTGAGCACATCGTTCGCTGTGTCGCCGAAGGGTACGATGCTGAAATCGATTCTTATATCGATAGCGAAGAGTACCAAGAAGCCTTCGGGGAAAACGTCGTTCCCTACGTTCGGGGCAAGAGCAGCGAGGGTAATCCTAAGCAAGTGGGCTACAACCGCATTTTTGCCCTTGATCGCGGACCTGCCCAAATAGACAGCGCCGTCCAGACATCTCAGCTCGTCTACGCCGTTGCCACCAATAGCTCAACTCCTATTAGAGAATCCACCGCGACCGTCCTAGGTTCAGGAACTGAAAAGCGGTTCAAGATTGTCGTGTCCGGATCTAAATTTGATGCGCCTCGGCGGTTCAGCAAGACGGAATATATTGTTCCTGCGAGCAAGATGACCCCTCAAATTCAGCGCATTAACCGGACTTCTGGCAAGATTGTCAGCATCACGGAAATTTAAGCCTGCGCGGGACGGGCGGTGCCTGTCCCGCTTCTTTAAAGTCACTTTTTTACAACATCATATTTTAGGAAACACATCATTATGACGCTTTGGGTTGAAGCAGAAATAATCGAGTTGCGTCCCAACGCGACTAAAGAGGATTTGCAGACGATTATCCGTGCGGTTTATCGCCAGGTGTTGGGCAATGCCCACGTGATGGAAAGCCAGCGGCTGACCAGCGCCGAGTCCATGCTCCGCAACGGCGATATAACCGTTCGAGACTTTGTCCGTGCAGTAGCTCAGTCAGACCTTTACAAAGCTCTGTTTTTTGAGAACTCGTCGCCCTACCGCTTTGTAGAGCTGAACTGCAAGCATTTGCTTGGCCGTGCACCCCGTGACCAAGCGGAGATTTCGGAGCATGTACAGATCTACAACGGCACAGGTTACGACGCTGAAATTAACGCCTATGTTGACAGTGACGAATACACATCGAGTTTTGGGGAGAACGTGGTGCCCTATGCGCGAAGCCGCAATACCCAGGCAGGTATTAAAAATGTTGGCTTCAATCGCCTGTTTGCCCTCATGCGCGGATTCGCCTCCAACGACGCCGGTAAATCAGCGAAGCTAACCAGTGATATTGCTGGCAATCGCCCAACCAAGATTGTCCGTCCTTTGGCAGGCTCTGGGGCCTACGACAACACTGGCAAGCGCTTCCGTATTCGTCTATCAAAGTCCAATCTCGGTCCTCGGGTGGCTCGAAGTGCCACGACCCTTGAGGTTGGGTACGATCAGCTGTCCAAAAATATCCAAAACATCCATAGAACCGGCGGCAAGATTCTCAGCGTTACTGAGGTAGCCTAGCCCGACAGGTTGAGATCCGACGATTGGGTTGCCATTCTGACCATATAGTTTGACTGGTGGCGATCGCTGGATCATTCCCTTTAAACACAATCGGCGTAGCGATGGATATTACGGAGTTTGTAGCTAGTTCAATTGGGCATTGGCGATCGCAGCGCAGCGCTCACCACTTGGCATTTAGTCATTTTGAAGCGATTCAATCTGAAATTGATATCGTTGCCTTGACGGCTAGCGATCCGGCGGTAGTCGAGCTGTGTAAGACCTACCAGGTTGATCCTCAAGCTGCCGTATCGCCCTTTCGCATGAGCTGGGAAGGGCAGTCCGATTGGGATGAGGCGGAGGTTATGGCAGGTACCTGCGTCTTGGTGCCCGTTCCAGATCAGGCCCACCCCAATCGGGGCAAACTCCTGCGGGATCAAGGCTATGCCGAGGAAATCGCCGCTGCCGGAGACTACCATCTGACGGAAGACGGCACCTTCGTTTTGACGACGGCTTATGAACGGGCGGCGGCGGAGGAGAAGATTTGGTTTGTCAATCCTAACGTTCGCTGTCGGGTCTCGCTGATTAAGACCAGCGCAGGGACAGGAGTCGTTACAGCCTCATTTTCCTCTGAAATCCGGCAGAAAGCCTAGCAGCGCTACTGCTCTGATGCGATGACGCTGTAAATCAAATACGCAAATTCAGTTGCTTTTTCGACATGGCATCTAACGACTTGGCTACCCTAGCATGCTGGATGGCCGGAGATTTTAGCAACGCTAAACAGGCGGCTGAAAACCCCCAGAGCTATGCTCACATCCACGTCCTTTTTCGCCCAATACCCTTCGATTTTTTCTCGGGCATTGGGCTGTATTCAGAGCAGGTCTATGACTATGATCTGTGGAATCCCTATCGTCAGGGCGTGCACCGCCTGATTGATCAAGGTGACAAAATTTACATCGAAAATTACAGCTTGAAGAACGCGTTGTTCTACGCCGGGTCATCGCGAGACTTGAATATTCTCAAAACAATTACACCAGATGTGATTGAGCGTCGGCACCACTGTTCAATGGTTTTTGAGCGAGATGGCGATCGCTTTTTGGGCGGCGTTGAGCCGGGAAATCTCTGCCGTATTGAGAAAAGAGGGTGCCAAACCTATTTGGTTAGTGAGGTCGAAATCACAGAAACCACTTGGGTTAGCTTAGATCGGGGTATGGATGTCCAAACCCACCAGCAAGTTTGGGGATCGGAATCTGGTCCCCTACGGTTTGAAAAACGGGAGAGTTTTGCCCATGAAATCCCAGCTGTCTTGTGAGTCGTCCTATCGCGCCTTAGAGGTTGCCAAGCCAACTATGTTGCCGCCACAAGCGCAGAAAAAGATGCAGTCTTGGATTCGCAGCCGCCATCTGTTTTGCTCAGGCAATTTCTTTGTCTTTGAGACAGTCGACTATAGCGCTGTTGAGCGGTTTTCAGACTGTGTTGAAGCGCTGGGCGGCACCGTTATCTCAGTAGATCCTGTCGATAAGCTCTGGATGGGAAACCACCGCCAAGTTATGTTGTACCGGGCCAAAGCCAGCTTACACACCCCCTGCCACACCCTGAAGCAATACTGGCTGAAGTACGGCAGCTTTCGGTCTCGCTTTGATGTTCAAGCCTGAACACCCTTAGATCCGCCCCAGAAGCTATGAGCATTGGTCTCGGCGCTGGTCAATCTTTTCGGTCAGCCAGGTCGGAACCCCAAGGCTGGCGCGCGCGTAAAGGCGATCGAACTCTTGCTGGAAGTGAGCTGCCACCGTCGGGTTGGCGATCGCCAACAGCACCTCATCATTGGTAGAATTGGCAGCCTCACTCCAATTTTGTGACCCGGTAATCACCCCCTGCCCATCCACCACCGCAAACTTATGGTGCAGCACATCCCCCTCCGGTAGTGAGGGCACGCCTACCGTTTGCAAAGACGGTAACCAGGGGCTATTCCCTTCGTCATAGCGACATTGGGCATTGACCAAAGCCACACCCAGCAGGTCCAGCGCCTCACTATAGGGGCGGTAGGCAAAGCCGGACTCAATCAAGGCCCGAATCGGGACCCCGGCGCGGTGGGGCGTTTGGAGTATGGCGCTGATCTGTTGGTCCGAGAAGACAAACAGCGCCAGGTCGATGGACCGATTGGCCTGCAGGAGCCAGCGACCTGCAAGACCATTGACGCTGTCAGGCCATGGCCGGGTGGGAGATGTGGGGGAGAACTGGACATCAACTCGGGTGCTCCCGATGCGAAGGGTTTGGGCAGGGCGATAGGGCTTTTGCAGGCCAAAGCGGCTGTCGGCTTGTCCATCAGGGCCATCGCCCCACATGAGGTCAAATTCCTGCATAAAGAGCTGGGCCAGCTCAAGGCTGGTGAGCTGCAGCAGGTGGTTGGCATTGCCCAAGCT
>JBARYO010000728.1:0-5511 GCA_049647905.1 Elainellaceae cyanobacterium
AACGTGAGCATCTCTCAGCCCGACAGATTTATGACCGGCTAACGCAGCAGGGAAAAGACATCGGACATACCTCGGTGTATCAAAACCTAGAGGCGCTTTCCAGCCAAAACGTCATTGAGTGCGTCGACCGGGCCGATGGTCGCCTGTATGGCAGCGTTAGCGACTCCCACAGCCACGTCAATTGCCTCGACACCGCACAGCTTCTTGACGTGTTCGTTCAGCTCCCCGATGAGCTGATTCAGCAGGTTGAGCAGCAGCTGGGAATCACGATTACGGACTACAGAGTAGATTTCTTCGCCTACGCCCAGGGGCAGGGCAAGCACAAAGGCCAATCTCAAGATAAAGACCAACCTCAAACCTCAGCGGCTCCACCACCAGAGGGCTACCACCATGGGTGAGGTCCGCAGTCCGGCCTATCAGCAGAGTGAGGCGATCGCCAGCCTGCGGGAAGCGTTGGCAAATCACCAGCCCATAGCGCGGCGGGAGCGCCATCGCAAGCGACGCCACAAGAGGGAGCAGCGCCGCAGACAGGAGTTCCAAGCAAGTGACCTCAACCAAGCTGCCAAAGCCCTAATTCTGCTGCCGCGCTGGATATGGACCCCGCTGGTGCTCTTGGGCTTAATGCTGACCGGCGGGGTGGGCCTGGTTGCCTTGCAGTGGCTGCTACAGCCTCCCCCCCCCACAAATTGCCGTGCCCTGTCTCCCCTCGCCGCCCCCGCCAAGCGTCTCCACTGCGCTCAGCAGCTTGCTGCTGCAGGTAACCCAAATCACCTTGTGGCTAGCATTGGCATCATACAAAACTGGGGGCCTGAACATCCGCTATATCAAGAAGCCCAAGGGATGCTCGCGGACTGGTCGGCGACGCTGCTAGAGCGTGCTGAAGACATGCGAGATGTTTCTGGACTCGACCCTGCCGTTGCCCTCGTCCGCCAGATTCCGACGAGTAGTCCCCATTACAGTACAGCCCAACAGGCGATTGAGGATTGGCAGCAGCAGTGGGCTGAGGGCGATCGCATCTATCAGGCCGCTCTGGCGGCTTTGGAGCAGCAGGATTGGAAACTGTCGTCCCAGCAGGTGGGCGCGTTGGGCCAGCTTTCATCCCCTTACTGGAATCGGACCCGAGCTGATACGCTCAGTCTCCGCATCGTGGATGAACAGCAGGGGCAGCAGCGCCTTGTGGAGGCGCAAGAGATGGCCGCTGATACCAGTCCGGCCCAGGTTGCGATGGCTCTGATGCATCTTGAAACCATTACGCCTCAAACCTTAGCTTGGCAGAAAGCCCAACCCCTGAGGCAGCAATGGAGTCGTCGTGTTACTGAAGCGGCTGTGGCTGAGCTGGATGCTGGTCATGTCGATCGCGCCGTCGACCTTGCTCAAGCGCTACCAGTGACGCTGTTGTCCTCAGCGTCATCCGATTTACCAGCTAAAGCCATAGATTTGATCCGGTACAGTCGCGTCCAGCGGTTGGCTGCTGGGACAACCGCTCAACCGGCAAACTGGTGGCAGCTCACCGAGGCGATCGCTGCCGCTCAAGCCCTTTCACCGCAGAGTGAATTTGGCCAGCGAATTCAGCCTCAGCTAATCCAGTGGCAAGAGCAGCGCGACACCATGGCGCAGCTGCAGCTCGCCCAGGCCATGGCGGGAACAGGACAGCGCCAACTGTTGGCGTTCAGCATTGCCCAAACCGATAGGGTGAGCGATCAAAGTCTTCAGCGTCCTCAAGCTGAACTGCTCATATCCAGATGGCGGCAGGCTCTGACCCAAATTGAGGGACGCCCACAATTTATGCTGGCCCAGCAGATCGCTCAGCCCGGCACCATAGAGGCGCTCAATGCCGCAATTCGCCTCACAGAGCCCCTAATCGCCTCAGGAACCGAGTGGCCCCAGGTGCAGCAAGCCATTGCTGACTGGCGATCGCAAGTGCAGACGATTGAGGATCGCCCAACCGTGGCCCAAGCCCAGACGTACGCTGCCAAGGGTGAGTTCTGGAAGGCGATCGCTGAAATAGAGACCATAGCTGAGGGACGTGCTCTTCATGCCCAAGCCCAAAGTCTTGTTGCTGAATGGCGGGGGACGCTGCAAGCAGCAGAAGACCGCAACCGCTTAGAAGAGGCTAAACAGTTGGCCGCAGGCCAGCGACTGAGTCGCGCCATCACGGTGGCTGCGGCGATCGCGCCCACCAGCGATCTGTATGGCGATGCCCAATCCGTTATTGCCCAGTGGGAGCAAGCGCGCGACGCAATTTGGGTTTCTCAGCAACGCCGCGCTGAAAGCCTGCGCGATAGTGAGCCCGATGTCAGCGTTGCCGCCACCAGTCCGGCTCCCGCCCCTATCCCGTCAGCGCCTAATGATGCTGAATCCGACGAGTCTCCCTACTATGGCTACTATGGCACTGACGAGTAGTGCTACGCTAAAGCCACTTGGCTCCCGTTTGCAGGATGCCGACGTAGCGTTTACACTGTCGCTCTCGCGATTTTATTATGACAACGCCTCCTCCGATTGCACCCATAAGAGTTGCCGTCATTGACGATGATGCTATTTTCCGGATGGGCATCTGCAGTTGGCTGAGGACACAAAATATTGATGTTGTTGCCGAGGGAGCAGCATTGTCAGCAGCCTTGCTAGAGCCACAGGGCAGCCTCCAGCCCGACGTTATTCTCTATGGCTTTAATCGTGGTGCTGCCGCGGTACGCCCTGCTATCCGTGCGCTAGAAGCCATGACGTCTCAGCCGATTTTGGTCCTAGGACCAGTTGATACAGCGGTGGCGCTCCGGGCACAGCAGGCTGGGGCAAAGGGCTATTGGGGTAAGGGCCGCGATCCCCAAACGTTGTTAACAGCAATAAATCGGGTGGCAGCGGGTGGGGAGGGGTGGTCTGTGTCCTACTGGCAGACCACCCCGGTCAGCGCTGACGGCGGACTCAATCGCTGGCGACACCGGCTACATGCTTCGGGTTTGGGTCAAATTGAAGCTGCGATCGCTGATCTAGATGAGCAGCTGGCGGCGAACCTACCGAGCTTAGATCGCGCTGTTGCTGCCGGACACCGCCGCGAGCTGCGGGCCGCACGGGGCTTAGTAAACTGGCTTCTAGCGCCACGGCTTGTGGAATCGCCCGCAGCAGTAGAGCAAAATCAGCCTGCTGTAGAGCCTGTATCATCGGCTGCATCTGGGCCTTCCGCAGCGATCGCAGCCTCGCAGCAGCGCACCAATAGGGCCATCCGCCGACGCTCTGAATCTGCTGCGCCAATGCGCGGCGGCGCTATTGTTCCTGGGGGTATCCAAGCAACGCTGTTCGAAGCGTTGGACACCAAGCTGCAATCTCCCCTGCGTAACCAAACCCATCGTCCCCTCGAACTTGATATTTTACGGGAGGAGAAGCGGCGTGAACTGCTCTACCAAGTGCTGCAAGCGCTGGAGACCCTGTTGGGTGAGCTGCGCCAAGCCAACGTCAAGCCGACCCAGATTCTAGAGCAGCGATCGCGGCTGCTGCAGGATTTGTGGCAGGACGTGATCACGGAATTTTTTGGCAAATACTACGTTGTCTCCATTGAGGGCGTTGAGCTAGAGGTGGTCCCTCTGCTGCTGCGGGAAACCGACCGCATTAGCCGGGATCTCGACACCATTGCTGGCGTCGCCGATCTGCTGGCCCATGTGCTATTTCAAGATCCACTGCCGGTGGACAGTGTGCCCCATACTGTGGGGACAGCACCCGCCATGGCGCGAGCGGAACAGCTGCTGGACAACCTGGTGGTGCGCATTGCCAATGCTGTCGTCCAGCCCATGCTGAATCAGCTGGGAGATATTGAGGTCATCAAACAGGCTTTCTACACCCGCCGTCTGTTGTCTAGCCGCGATATCGCTCAATTCCGCAACGATCTATCTTGGCACTATCGTCTCACCGACTATCTGTACAATCCTCTCGATATCTTTGAAAGCCAGATTCGGCTGTTTCGCCTAGGGCCGATTGGCATTGAGGAGCAGGCCGTCTATACTCCCCGACGCACCGAACTAGAGCAGCTGAAAGGAATACGGTTGGGGGTGACGCTGCTTTTAGAGCTGCGAGATGCCCTTGCGCCACGGTTTCGCGCTTTAGTCAGCTGGGCCGGTAAGCTAGCGGTCTATATCCTGACGGAGGTGCTGGGCCGGGGGATTGGATTGGTGGGGCGGGGCATTTTACGGGGCATTGGCAGCGCCTGGCGAGACGTACGGATTAGCCGTGATAGCCCCAAAGAGACGGTTTCTGACCATCGTCGCTAAGGCTGTTCTGTCCTAGCCAAGTGCCTCTAACGCAATCTGCGCCGACGGGGGGCGACAGTGGGGATCGCTGTCCGTAAGGTGCTTGAGCCAGACTGCAAACTGCGGCGAGAGATCTTGAGCTTTGATATCCATCTCCGGGGGGCAAGGCAGCTTGTCTGGGGTACATCCTGTCATCAACGCCATCAATGTCATGCCCAGGCTGTATAAATCGGATCGCTCTAGGGCTTTGCCCCCGAGCTGTTCCGGCGCAATGTAGCCCTGGGTACTCACCAACGTTAAAACGGTGTCGCAATTGTAGCTCGGTGCGATGGGTTTCACAGAGCCAAAATTCACTAAATAGAGTTGCGTTCGCTCGCCGGGCCGCGTCGCCAGCATAATGCTGCTGGGTTTGATATCTCGATGCAGAATCGGGGGAGATTGGCTGTGGAGGTAGACTAAAACCTCCAAAATACCCGTCGCAATATGCTTGATTTCTATTTCCGAGAAGGTGCGGCCCTGCTGGAGGTATTTGTCCGTCGATGTCCCTTCGATGTAGCTTTCAACCAAGACTAAGGCCGTTTTGTCCCGAGGAAGCTCAATGTCAAAAGACTCCAAGTATCTTGGAATCGAGGGATGCTTGAGGTGTTGTAAGGTGTTGAGTTCCCGTTCAAACAGCCGTAGCGAATCGGGGTGAAGCTCTTCGTCAATAGAAATCAACTTGAGGACGACGGCCTGTTCTGTCGTCACATCTGTCGCCAGCAGGGTCCACCGACCGGCTTTGTGGCCGAGCTGCTTCTCAACCCGGTAGCGCTCTCCTAAAATTTGACCCGCCATAGTATCTCGGTTCTCCGCCGCGGCCTAGCGCATGGCTAGGCAAATTGTGATGCACTTTGTTACTGCTAACGATATCATCTGTCGATCTGAGGTATCTTTAAAGCCATTCCTAACGGGACTAGAGTGGCCCAGAGGTGACTCAAAATCGTTAGGCACAGCCCGACTCAGCACCAGTAATCAGCGCAATATGCCCCCATCCGTTCCTGCATCAATTCGGCAGCAGCAGCATCCTCTCATTCGAGATCTGGCTGACACTATTGAAGAGGTCTGGCAGCAGCATCTGGACCTATCGCCTTATTACCTCCCCGAAGGCTTGGGCTATATTGAGGGGCGACTAGAGGGCGATCGCCTCGTCATCGAAAATTCCTGCTACCAAACGCCGCAGTTCCGCAAGCTGCACCTGGAGCTAGCGAAGGTGGGACGCAATTTAGACATTCTGCAC
>JBARYO010000729.1:0-1716 GCA_049647905.1 Elainellaceae cyanobacterium
TCCAGCGGATGGAATCTGGCACCGTCACTATGGCATTTCAGGTCTGTGATGCGGCTGAGCTGATTGTGAAGGCTACTGAGGCGATGCGGGCCATGGCTCAGCATTATGATGTGCAGCTCTTGGCCCAACCCGTATCGCTGTTGGTCTGGGCTGATCCAGACTACATTGTGCAAACCCTGACCAATCTCCTCAGCAACGCCATCAAATTTTCGCCCTCCAATACGACTGTAACGGTCAAGACTCAGTGCTTTGAAGAAGAGTCCAGACCTAATATCCAAGGCCAAGATCGATGCCCTATTCAGGAGACCTGTCAAACTGCCATGGCGACATTTCAAGTCCAAGATCAAGGTCTTGGAATTTCAAAAGATAAACTTGAAAGCATTTTTGAACGCTTTCAGCAGGTTGATCCCTCTGATGCCCGGAAAAAAGGGGGGACGGGATTGGGGCTAGCCATCTGCAGAAAAATTATTGAACAGCATGATGGGGAAATTTGGGTCGAAAGCGGTGAAGGTGAGGGAAGTACATTTATCTTCACGCTGCCGTTGTCATCTGCCATACCGAAGCCAGCCCATGATCTATAAACGAGTTTTAATTATTGAGGATGAAGAGGCAATCCAAACGGTCGTCAAGTTTGGCCTCAAGCTGTCTGTGGGGTGGGATACGATTGCAGCGCTTTCCGGTCCAGAGGGCATCAAGCATGCTCAAACTGAGCAACCAGACATAATTTTACTAGATGTTATGATGCCCGATATGGATGGTCTAACCACGTTTCAGCATTTGCGTCAGAAACCGGAAACCCGATCTATTCCGGTTATTTTGTTAACCGCCAAAGCCCAAGCCTCTGAGAAGCGCGTCTTCCAAAAAATGGGAGTCAACGGTGTCATTACCAAACCCTTTAATTCTCTTGAATTAGCTGAGGAAATCGCTCAAATTTTGAACTGGTAAAACGAAGCAATGCGGATCTTACTCGTTGAAGATGATGGTGCCTTGCGATCGCTCTTGACCCAGCGGCTGAGGGCGGAAAACTATGCCGTCGATGCGGTCACAGACGGCCATTATGGCTGGGAATATGCCTCGACCTATGACTACGATTTGCTCATTTTGGACGTGCTCCTCCCCCATCTTGATGGCGTGACGCTCTGCAAAAGGCTCAGAAGTCGGGATTACACATTGCCCATTCTGCTGCTGACGGCGCAGGATACCCGTGCTGCCAAACGGATAGGCTGGGACGCTGGCGCGGATGATTATGTGGTCAAACCCTTTGACGAAGAGGACCTAGTGGCTCGCGTTCGTGCCTTGCTGCGGCGCAGTAGCGCCAACCCCCTACCGACGTTAACCTGGGGGCCACTCTGGCTAGATACCAATACCTCCGAAGTGAGCTACGACAGCGAGGTTCTATCGTTGACCGCCAAAGAACATGCCCTTCTAGAAATGATGCTGAGAGATAGTCAACATGTCTTTAGCAGCGAGGACATTATAGAAGGGCTATGGGCATCAGAAGAATTTCCCACCGATGCAACTGTCCGATCTCACGTGCGTAGGCTGCGGCAAAAGCTCAGCGCTGCGGGTGCCCCCACTGATTTGATCGCGACCTCCCACGGGCGGGGCTACTACTTAAAACCGATTGCCCCAGAGGGTTTATCATGTGACCCCTTAGACTTCTCATCGGAGAACGCCGGTCTTCCCGTCTCTAACGCCACTGATAAAGTTGACAAG
>JBARYO010000730.1:0-11280 GCA_049647905.1 Elainellaceae cyanobacterium
GTTGTTCCTCGTTATTTGATTAGGGTGTAATATTTCGTGATTCAGTCACAGACAGGCAGAGCAAGACGGGGCACAACCGGCATTACGCCGCGTCGGCATCGTCCTTCTGCGCAACAGCCTGCAGCGCTCGAGCCAGCGAAGCCGGAACCTCGCGAACGCCCACTGCCAGCTTCGTCGGCACGGCCTTTGTGCCTACCGCCAGCTTCGTCGGAATCGAATTGATTGCACCAGCAATGCGGGCGATCAGCTCTTCCTTCGTTGGCAGTTCGGTGATGGCTTTGACATCATCTTCGTTGAGGGCACGGCCCTCCATGACGCCGCCTCTCAGCTCCGTCTTTTTCGTATCCTTCTGAAACGCCTGATAGGCTTTGATGCCCTTACCCAGGTCATCTTTAAGCAGAAGGAACGCCGACGACTCCTTGAGGAATTCCGTCATGGGTTGCCAAGCGTCGTCTCCATCCACCGCAATCCGCATCAGCGTATTTTTGGTGATTTTGCAGACGGCTCCGGTTTCCCGTAGGCGATCGCGCAAATCGGTGATTTCAGACACCGATAGGCCCTTGTAGTCAATGACTAAGGCCAGCTGAATATCGTTAAGCGTCTCTTTTAGATCCGCAACGATCGCTTTTTTATCTTCCAGGGTTCTCCCCATTCAACCTCACCTCCTTGTGCGGGGTTACGTTTACACTTTCGAAATCGGTACAGGAATGGGCAACAAAACGGCAACAAAAAATCCCGACTAGATGCCGGGATACAGGAGATGCCTAGGGTTGACTTATGCTCAGATACGCTCGTCGCGCTGAGCAAGTTCGCAGTGCGTAAACAATACGAGGGCTATCAACAAACCTAGGCAGGAATTACAGATTACCTGCTGTCTTCGGCGTTGCTATTCGGTTGGGGGTGTTTCGCTAACGCGTATCTCCGTTTCCTTGAGTACCGTTCGATATATTCGCTTGGGCAATGGATTTAGCCTAATGAACTTATTCCAGTGGCCTAGGCCAACTCTACGCTAGGCCGCGTCGCCCATCTTTAGATCTCGTAGAGCGCTAACGTCTATTTGAATCGCAGGCCCCATCGTAGCAGACACATAGACGCTACGCCAGTATCGACCCTTGGCCCCGGACGGGCGGTTGCGATCGATAGTCTCTTGGAGCGCCTTGAGGTTGGTTAGCAGATCCTCCGCTGGGAACTTAGCCTTACCGAACATCACATGCACGATGCCGCTACGGTCAGCGCGAAACTCTAGCTTACCCGCCTTAAACTCCGAAATGGCCTGGGGCAAATCGAAGGTTACTGTACCGCCCTTTGGAGATGGCATCAGGCCCCTTGGCCCCAGCAGACGACCCAGCTTAGCCACCTGGGGCATCATGTCCGGTGTGGCAATTAGGACGTCGAAATCCAGCATTTCTTCTTTCTGGATTTCGGCAATGAGCTCTTCAGAGCCAACCAAATCAGCACCAGCTTCATTGGCTTCTGCAACCTTTTCACCTCGGGCAATGACAGCGATACGAACAGATTGCCCGGTTCCCTTGGGAAGGACAACAGTTGTCCGCAGCTGCTGGTCGGTGTACTTGGGGTCAATACCGAGACGAATATGCGCCTCAGCAGACTCGGAGAACTTGGCCGTAGCCGTATCCCCTAGCAGGGTCAGCGCTTCCATGGGCTCGTAGGCCCGGTCTTGGACCTTTGCCTCAAGCTCCAGAAAGCGACGCGATCGCTTACCAGTCATATGGTTACTCCTTGGGGTGCTGACGGAGCCTTCGCCCCTCCCCCGTTTAAAACGTCACAGTCTCTGATAATACCGTAGTCCGAAACAGAACGCAACCAGCTTTGTCGCTGGCAACAGGCCGTTAGTCAGAAACGGTTACGCCCATATTGCGCGCCGTCCCTTCAATAATGCGCATAGCGGCTTCAATATCATTTGCGTTCAAGTCCGGCATCTTGGTCTGGGCGATGTCCTGCAGCTGAGCGCGAGTGATGGAGCCTACTTTGACAGTATTGGGGGTTCCCGAGCCCTTCTCAAGGCCCATTGCTTTTTTGATCAACACTGAGGCCGGGGGCGTCTTGAGGATGAACGTAAAGCTACGATCCTCAAACACAGAAATTTCGACCGGTACAACCAAACCCACCTGGTCAGAGGTACGAGCATTGTACTCTTTGCAAAAGGCCATGATATTGACGCCATGCTGACCTAAAGCTGGGCCAATGGGGGGCGCAGGGTTGGCTTTCCCGGCGGGGATTGCCAGCTTAATGATGGAAACAACTTTTTTAGGCATTACTTAGTTCTGCTTCTCAACCTGATTAAATTCCAGTTCAACGGGGGTATCGCGGCCAAAGATAGAGAGAAGCGCCTTGAGCTTACTGCGCTCGGGGCTAACTTCTATCACCTCACCCTCAAAGTCTTTGAAGGGCCCAGAGAGAACCAATATCTTATCTCCCTCTGCCATGTCAACTTTGACCACGGCTTTTTGCTCTTCAGACTGCTTGAAGATGCGCTCAATTTCGCCTCGACTCAGCGGCATAGGCTTAACGTGGCCTCGCCCTCGTCCATAGCGCCGTCGCTGCTCCGCACCAACAAAGTTGATGACGTTTGGGGTGCTTTTGACCACCTGCCACGCATCGTCGTCCATCTTCATCCGCACCAAGACATAGCCTGGAAACACCTTCTCGGCAATTTCTTTGGGCTTGCCGCTTTTTTGAGGCTTGAGAATCTGGGTTTGCGGGATTTCAATTTCCAGGATGCGGTCAGCAACGTCCATTGTTTCAATGCGCTGCTCAAGGTTCATCTTTACGCGCCGCTCACAGCCGGAGGCGACCTGAATGGCATACCAACGGGCAGAGACTTTTTCATGTCCCTCCTCGCCAGTTGCTTCAGCTTCAATATTTTCTGACTCATCAAATGACGTCATGTCTAAAACACCTGCCTTGCAGCCCAGCCGAACAATCCATCGATCAGATAGATGACCGTGGCAGAGAGTGTCACCATAAGGACCACAGCAATTGATTCACTAATAAGCTGCTGACGGCTTGGCCAAACGACTTTCCCCAACTCTTCCCGAGTGCCTTGAACAAACTCTATGGCCTGAGTGCTGGGGGAGTCTTTAACCTCGGTCTCTTTCTTAGTCGTATCCTTGGCGACTTTCTCCTTATTCTTTGCCACAGCTCTAGTTCCTTTGATTTACGTGATATCTTACCCTGACGCTGCAGCTACCGTAGCCCAGTTGTCCCGTGCATTTGCCTGCTTGCCTGTCTTTTAGAGCAGCCTTGCCGGTCCTTAGTGCTCAGTCCACATCCAAATCAGCCCACATCCAAAAAATAAGCGCGCCCTGAAGGACTCGAACCCTCGACATCAGGTTTTGGAGACCTGCGTTCTACCAACTGAACTAAGGACGCACATGTCGCGCTGAAACGAAGGCTCGATAGCCTTACCGCTCCATAAACTATATCATTTTCGCGGGACTGAACACTATGGGTATATCGCACTCTGAATATGCCGCAGCTTAAAGGGCGCGGTCGAAGCGCTGCTTCAGGCGAGTTGCCTTGCCGACGCGATCGCGCAGATAGTACAGCTTGGCCCGACGGGCTTTACCACGCCGCAGAACCTTTATGCCAGCAATGTTGGGGGAGTGGAGCAAGAAAACCCGCTCAACGCCGACACCTTGAAAGATACGGCGGACGGTGATAGTTTCGTTAATCCCACCGTTACGCATGGCAATCACGGTTCCTTCGTAAGGCTGGATGCGCTCCTTACCGCCCTCACTAATTCGCACGCTGACCCGAAGCGTGTCACCCACATAAATTTTGGGCAAGTCAGACTTCAGCTGAGTCGCTTCGATTGATCGAATAATTTCCTGTGCATTCATGATCCGCCTCGTAAAATCCGCCTCTAATCCCACTTTTTGGCCAGCAGGACAAAATAGCCAGCTGTTCCAGATATTGCTGGCATTCAAGCCAGCTAGAACTTAAACCAAATGTTTTGGTTCAAACCCACGGTCTACCATAGTACTGTAGCGGGTAGTCTTGTGCCAACCCCAATTTTTGACCGAGTTTTGATCGGACGGGGGGAGTTTGGCAAGCGGTGAATTCACGGCCCATTTACCCCGCTACGGTTCATGTAGTAAATTCATATACACTTTGACTATTCCAGCCACCCGAGTGACACATGTCTGATATCGTAGAGCGCTTGTATTTAGAGGTGCCAACCCCAGACACTGCTGCCGTAAGGGCTTGGCTGCAGCACAGTTTTCAGCCAGCGTCTGGGCAGAAAGCGGCGACGCCTGAGGGATGTGTCGTTACAGCGCCGTCTGCAGTTTCCCAACCCCCTAGGCAGAGCCAGCTCTCCATTTTTGTATGGTCTGTCCAGCGAACCACCTACCTGAAAGCGTTCCGGTGGGGTACGGCAATACCTAGCGAAGCCGCTGTTATACGGTATCTAAAGCGTGATATTCAGCGCGCGTTTCCCAATCACTACCCAGAGCCGCCTCCAATCGATCTGACGCAGCAGTCCATCTTTGATGCTCTGGCCACGACATATCCCAAAACGGTCCATTATTTCCGCAAGATACCCAACGGGGAATATGATCTGACGCGGGCATATTGGTGGGAGCGTCGCTGGCGAGATGGCGTGCAACGGTCGGAAACTGGCCCTAAGAGGCTGTCATCCCAAGCCCCGCGCCAAGTGTTGATGAAGGCTGCGCCCCCCATGGCTGACCCTGGCCGCTATCGCTCCAGCCCTTCATATGACTTGGTCTATGTGGGTGGGGCCCTTGGGGTCATCCACGCGGCGCTGATGGCCCTGCGCGGCTATCGTGTCTTGTTGATTGAGCGGCTGCCCTTTGGCCGTATGAATCGGGAGTGGAATATTTCTCGCGATGAATTACAGACGCTGGTGGATTTGGGCCTGTTGAGTACGGCAGAAGTCAACGAGCTGATTGCCTGCGAGTATATTGACGGGTTTCATAAGTTTTTTGACGCCAACAACCCACCGCAGGCCAAGGCTCCGGTACTCCATACCCCCACTGTGCTCAACGTTGCCCTCAAGTCCGATGCGCTACTGGCCCGCTGTGGAGAAATCCTGTGCTCTAAAGGGGGACGCATTGAGGATCGAACTGAATTCCTGCAGGGTGTCATCGACGACCAGGGCGTCACGGTCGAGGCAACGCATTTGCCTACCGGAGAATCGCGGTCCTGGCGATCGCGGTTGCTGGTGGACGCGATGGGTACTGCCTCTCCTATCGCCTGGCAGCTCAACGGAGGGCGAGCCTTCGATAGCGTTTGCCCCACGGTGGGGGGGATTGTGTCGAGCGGTTTTGACAAGGCCGTGTGGGATAGCCGCTTTGGAGATGTGCTCAACAGCCATGGCGACATCTCTCGGGGGCGGCAGCTGATTTGGGAGCTGTTCCCTGGCGACAACGGTGAGTTAACTATCTATTTGTTTCACTACCACCAGGTGGATGCTCGCAACCCGGGATCGCTGCTGGAAATGTACGAAGATTTCTTCACCATTCTGCCGGAATACCGCCGCTGCGACATGGAAGAGCTGACCTGGCGCAAGCCCACGTTTGGCTATATTCCGGGCCACTTCAGCATTCGCTCCAGCGATCGCCAAGTGGCCTACGATCGCCTAATTGCCATTGGCGATGCCGCCTCGCTCCAATCCCCCTTAGTCTTTACTGGCTTTGGGTCTCTAGTACGCAACCTGCCGCGCCTGACTCACCTGCTGGATGTGGCCTTACAACATGACTTACTGCAGGCCAGGCACCTCAACCGCATCCGCGCCTTCCAGAGCAATGTTGCTGTCACCTGGCTGTTTTCTAAGGGGATGATGGTTCCCACAGGGCGATTCATTCCCCCGGAGCGAATCAACGCCATGCTCAACACCTTCTTTGGCGTATTGGCCAGTGAGTCGAGCCAAGTCGCTGATGACTTCATTAAGGATCGGGCCGGGTGGCTTCCCTTTAACCGAATGGCCATCAAGGCCGCGTGGAAAAACCCAGCGATGCTCGGTTGGATCTGGCAGCTTGCTGGCCCTAGGGACTTCCTGCGCTGGGTGGGCAGCTACATCAACTTCACTGTGGATGCCCTATTGAGCTGGTTGATGTTTTGGCTGCCGGGGGTGGTGACAAAGCTGCAGCCTTGGCTCGAAGCCAACACCCCAACCCTCTACTTCCAGCTCCTGGCTCGCAGCTACGCTATCACCTGTGTCAAGGGCAACACCGCGCTGCTACAGAAACCGCTGCCCCCATCTAACGTGGATCTGAACCCCCTTACACCCCAACCCACCGCAGTGGGAGACCCCAAATTACCCCGGTAATTAGTCTTCCTCGGCGAGAGCTGCGTTTGCTATTAGGTCCTCCTCTAAATCGCGCTCCATTTGATCTAGACGTTGCCAAATCGCTGTCAGCATTGGGTCCACCCCAATGCCAGCGACGGCTGAAATCACATAGACCGTCTCACCGCTAGCCTGCTCTAGGGCGATCGCCTTTTGCGCTAGCTCTTCTTCCAGAATGGCGTCGACTTTGTTGAGGGCCACAATCTGGGGCCGCTGATCTAAGTCGTGGCCGTAGGCCTGTAGCTCTGACTGAATGGTTTGGTAGGCGGCAACAGGATCCGCCTCTGTACCGTCTACGACATGGAGCAGCAGGCGCGTTCGTTCGATATGGCGCAAAAACTCATGGCCTAAACCGCTGCCTTGGTGGGCTCCCGCAATCAACCCTGGAATATCGGCAAAAACGGTGCCATCCCCGGTGGGCTTGCGGACGACACCCAGGTTAGGAATCAGGGTGGTAAACGGGTAATCTGCCACCTTGGGCCGAGCGGAAGACAGCGCCGATATTAGCGTGGATTTTCCGGCATTGGGCAAGCCGATAATACCCACCTCTGCCAGTAGCTTTAGCTCTAGGCGAATGTTGCGTTCCTCTCCAGCCAGTCCTGGCAGGGCATGTTCAGGGGCACGATTGCGGTTGCTGAGGAAGTACTTGTTGCCCAGTCCCCCTTTGCCCCCCTTGGCGATGCAGAGCACCTCGCCCGCGTCCACCAAGTCTCCTAAAACGTCGCCCGTATCCGCGTCGTACACCATAGTGCCGCAGGGCACTTCAATCACCAGATCTTCCCCTGACGCTCCTGTTTTGTTGCTATTGCCGCCCCGCATACCGCTTTTAGCGCGGAACTGATGATTGTACTTAAAGTCCAGCAGGGTTTGGAGCTGGTCAGATGCCTTGAGCAAAATTGAGCCCCCGGCGCCGCCGTTACCGCCAGAGGGACCACCAGCCGGAACAAACTTCTCTCGCCGAAAGGCAACGATGCCGTCGCCGCCGTTGCCGGCCTGAACGCCAACGGTGGCCTGATCAATAAACTGCATTGAATATCTACCGCGAGGTTGGTGAACTGGGTTAATGAACTAGATTAATAAACTGGGGCGATGGCTTGGGGACAGGGCCTCCTGCGCCACGAGCCGCTACCGTAGCGCTGCCCCCACATGGCGTCGAACGCAACGCACAAGACATCCCGCTGAAAGGCGCGACCTTGATAGTAATATGGTAGCCGTGGTTGTGGCATGGCCCTAATATCCAAAACTCAAGTATTTCAGACTTACGTATCCCAGACTCAATATGGTAGCAGTAGCAATTTTGGCAGCCGGGCGCGGCACGCGGATGAAATCTCGTTTGCCTAAGGTTTTACACGAGTTGGGCGGGCGATCGCTGGCGGAGCACGTGCTGCTGGGCCTGAGGCACCTTGCCCCAGAGCGGCAGCTGGTGATTGTGGGGTACGAGAAAGAGCAGGTGACGCGATCGCTTACAGAAGCAGCATTGCCGGGAGCAGCGATCGAGTTCGTGGAGCAGTTGGAGCAGCTGGGCACAGGGCATGCGGCGCAGCAGCTAATTCCCCATCTTCAGGACTTTAGCGGCGCGCTGCTGGTGCTCAATGGCGATGTACCCCTGCTGCGCCCTGAAACCCTGAAGCGGCTGCTAGACACCCATCAGACCCAGCAAAACGAGGCCACGATCCTCACCGCTCAGCTGTCTAACCCAAAGGGCTATGGCCGCGTCTTTTGCGATGGCCAAAATGTCGTATCACAGATTATTGAAGACCGCGACTGCACCACAGCGCAAAAGCAAAATCCTCGCATCAACGCTGGCGTCTATTGCTTTCGCTGGGAGACCCTACAGAAGGTCCTGCCCAAGCTGCAGACCGATAATGACCAGAAAGAATACTACCTCACCGATGTGATTGGCCTGATGTCTCCAGTGGTGGCGATGGATGTGGAGGATCCCGGCGAAATTTTAGGCATTAACGATCGGGTCCAGTTGGCCACCGCCTACGATATCCTACAGACGCGGCTGCGGGACGCCTGGATGCGGGCGGGGGTCACCCTGGTGGACCCCAACAGCATCACCATTGATGACACGGTCCACATTGAGCCAGACGTTGTTATCGAGCCCCAGACCCATCTGCGAGGCAAGACAACCATTGGGGCTGGCTGTCGCATTGGTCCTGGATCTCTGGTTGAAAATAGCGCCCTGGGGCCAGGGGTGACGGCAATGTACTCTGTTATTCGGGACAGCAGGGTCAGCGCCCACAGCAGCATTGGCCCCTACGCGCATCTAAGAGGGCATGCCCAAGTGGGCGAAGGCTGTCGCGTTGGCAACTTCGTGGAGCTGAAGCAGTCTATCCTAGGCGATCGCACCAATGTGGCCCATCTGTCCTATTTGGGCAACGCTACCCTGGGCCAGCAGGTGAATATTGGGGCCGGGACGATTACGGCCAACTACGACGGCGTCAATAAGCACCCCACCACAATTGGCGATCGCAGCAAAACCGGCTCCAATAGCGTGCTGGTGGCTCCGTTGACCTTAGGTGCTGACGTGACAGTGGCGGCAGGCTCTACGGTAACCGAGGATGTGCCGGACAATGCCCTGGTAATCGCCCGATCGCGTCAGTCGGTGAAGCCGGGGTGGCGGCTGAAAAGCGATTAACTCCTGCGTTAGGTCCGTTATTGAAGGCGCAATGTGGCCCACGTTACTCTAGACCATGTTTACAAACAGTTTTCCCAGCAGCAGCGCCAGGCCGAGGCGACGGCACCAGTCGCGGCAAGTGCGCTGCCGCTGACCCCCCGTGCGACGGACACCAGTGCGACGGACACCAGCGCGACGGATACTCGTGCGGTGGACACCATGGAGTCCCCTAGCCAACCGGGACAAAATGACCAAGACGACAGCTCCCACAGAACCGTATCCGTACTGCGAGATATCACCCTCACCGTCGAATCCGGTGAATTTCTGGCCCTCGTTGGCCCATCAGGATGCGGTAAAAGTACGCTGCTGCGCCTAATCGCAGGGCTAGAAACCTTAACTGCAGGCGATATCTGGGTGGGCGATCGCAAGGTGAATCACCTCCCCCCCAAGCAGCGAAACGTGGCCATGGTATTTCAGAGCTACGCCCTGTATCCCCATATGAGCGTGTATGACAATCTGGCCTTCGGGCTGCGGCGGATGGGGGATGCTAAGCTCTCTTCTTCTCGCCAGTGGCAGCAGGTGGCAGAACGGTTATCCCGCGCCCTGCCGCCCCGCTGGCGCTACGCCACTGACCGAGAGGCGGACGTTGAACAGCGGGTGCGGCAGGTGGCCCAGATGCTGCAAATTGACCCGCTGCTGTCCCGTCTGCCGCGTCAGCTATCGGGGGGGCAAAAACAGCGGGTTGCCTTGGGACGGGCGATCGCCCGCAGCCCGGAGGTATTTTTGATGGACGAACCTCTATCTAATCTAGATGCCAAGCTGCGCACAGAGACCCGAGGTCAAATCTCAGATCTACAGCGGCAGCTAGGCACCACCACCATTTACGTCACCCACGACCAAACGGAAGCCATGACCATGGGCAATCGCATTGCCGTGATGAACCAGGGCCAGATTCAGCAGGTCGCCGCGCCCCTCACCCTATATCACCAACCCGCCAACCGATTTGTAGCCCAGTTCATTGGCACCCTACCGATGAACTTTCTCCCTGTGCAAGTGCATGCACCGCTGCTCGTTGTGCATCCCGCACTGCGGCTGACGCTGCCGGAGCGCTGGCAATCTGCCTTACGCCGCTATGACGGCGCAACGATTTGGCTGGGCATTCGCCCTGAGCACCTGAGCCTGGCCCCACCTGCGCCCAAGAATCTCTGCCTGCAGGTGGAGCGGGTGGAGACCTTGGGAAGCGATACCCAAGTCATGGGCCACCTCGCCGAGGCAGGGCAACAGTCCCTGCAGGCTCGCCTCGCACCGACCCACATGGCGGCAGCAGGAGATACAATTTGGCTCTCGCTAAACCCAGCTCACATCCACCTGTTTGATCCAGATACCACAGCAGCGCTGCGGCCTGATGGTCCCCAGCCCTTTTTGCCTTAACCGTTGCTGAAAAAAGCCCCCTGTTCTGCCTATCATCCACAAGCCGACTATTTGCTATGTCAGACCCCAAAATTGCGTTGAGCAGTCTCCCTTTCATGCCCTACATCAGCGAGGCTGGGCAATTGCCGGATGCCCTCAACAAAGTTGGTATCTACGCCATTTTCGATGCCGATAAAACGCTCCAGTTTGTCGGCTACTCCCGCGATATTGGCCTCAGTCTCAAGCAACATCTGATCCGCTGCCCCCACGCCTGTCATTGGCTGAAGGCCCACACCGTTGAGAAACCGAATCGATCGCTGTTGGAGAGAATTCAGGCGGATTGGGTGGCTGAGACTGGGGTGGTACCGCCCGGTAATGGAGACGCCGCGTCAGTATGGACGCAGCCAGTGGATGCTAAACCCCAGATGACGGCAGAGGAGCAGACGGCCTATGCCAAGGCTGTCGGAGAGATGGAGCAAATCAAGGCTCTAAAGCGTGCCGCCCGTCGCGTTGAAGAGACAATTTCAGCGCAAATCCAGGCGCGTGGGCTGAAGGAACAGATTCGCTTTGACCCCAAGCTGAAGGAGCAAGGTCTGCTGGGCGTTAAACCGTAAATTTTCGGTTGTGAACCCGTCAATAGCGTCGACGCGGTGCATCCTTGAATAGGCCAAACAGCGGTCCCAACAGCGCCCCAAACACAAAACCACCTGCATGGGCCCAGTAGGCAATACCGCCACTCTCCATTGTGGTGGACACGCTGAGGCTAGCAATACCGTAAAAAGCCTGCTGAACAAACCAAAGGCCCAGGAACACGATCGCTGGAATGCGAATGGTCGTGATGAAGAAAAAGATAGGAATCAGGGTCAAAATCCGCGCCTGGGGAAATCGAAGAATATAGGCTCCCATGACCCCGGCG
>JBARYO010000731.1:0-5151 GCA_049647905.1 Elainellaceae cyanobacterium
GCAGCGCTCAGCTTAGCGCTTTATCGTTCAGCCGCAGCTTGTATTACAGCTGCCCTGATCCACCAAGACAATTGCTACATCACGCGGGCGATCGCCTGTGCTACAAAGCGCTTGAGAAATTCCTCGCGGCGCTCTAGACGATATTGTTCCTGTACCACGGCCATCATGCCGCCATCGCCCCAAGTTTGCTGCCGCCGAAAGTATTCGGCAAAGCTTTTGCCCGCAATTCTTGTGAGATAGGCGGCTGTCACACCCTGCACGCCCTGGCCAATCAGAATCGTGCCGGGATTGAGCCGCAGGGTGATGGTCAACAGTTCCACGGCACCTTTGACGATGCCGACCCCGCCCAAGGTTTTTGCCAGGGAAATTGCCAAAGCTTTAGCCTCCTCCAAAGACACCTCGCACCCATAAACCCGGCTCAGCTCAATCACCATTTGAGCATTCACAGCCGCAGCGGCCAGCAGGTCGACCACCGGAAGAGGCATCACGGCCACGACGCCACCGCTGATCCACTGGTAGCGCTCAATGACGGCATCAGCTTGGGACTGCCGCTGCTGAACCAAAATAGCGCGGGCATCTTCTCCGAGCTGCCGGGACTGCAGCAAGATGTTATCGGCAATTAAACCATTGCCCTCCTGCCGCAGAATGGCCGTGATGCGCTTCAGCAAAGGCAAGATTTGCGGCGGTGGGATAATCTGCTCCCCATTGACGGCCACAGGGGCTGGGGCTGCAGCGATCGCTACAATATCGTCCGGGGCGATTGCCGCCGCCAACCGCTGCTGGAGTTGCGCGATAATTGCGGTCCGCTCGGCGTCGGTATAGCGGTCTATTTTGTTTAGCACCAGCACCAGCCGCTTACCGATTTCGAGCAGCGACTGCAACAGCTCATATTCTGACTGCTGTAGATCGTTGTCTACCACCATCAGTACAAGGTCAGCGTTGGCTGCAAGCTCCCGCGCCGCTGTACTGCGCTCATCCCCCCATAGGCTAGCCTCCAGGAAACCCGGCGTATCAACAACGTGAATTTCACGGGGGACGCCATGGAACCGCAGTCGATACCGGCGGCTCGCTGTGGTGGTTCCCATAGTCGCATCAGTATCCCCCACTTGGCGGCCAAAGATGGCGTTGATGGTGGAGGTCTTCCCGGTTGAACCAACGCCAAACACGGCCACCTGCAGTGCCCCCTCGGCAAAACGGCGGGCGGCCTGCTGCGATCGCTGCTGCAGGGCTTGACGGGCCACCTCGTCCTGCACTTGGTCAATTTGCTGCTGTAGCGCCTGCAATGTTTTATCCGCTGCATCCACAGTGGACCGAGGAGCCTCAGGCCGGGCTTGGGGCGATCGCCGCCGCCAAAAGCGAGTAATGTAGTAGAGCAGCAGACCTAGTAGAGCCGCTAGGGCTAGCAGCAGCGCTCCAATCAGCAGCTGCGCCAGCAGCGGTGACAGTGTGGCTACGCCAAAATACAGCTGCTGAATCGAGACAACTAGCCACAGTAGCGCCATCAGCGCCAGCACTAATCCCAAACAGATGAGCAGGAGACGCGATCGCGGCATAAAATATTGGACCCAGCTACTCAACGACAGCAAGCTAATACAGTCTATCCGTCATCAGCGCTGGGCCAGTGGGAGCTAACAGAGAATAATGGTTGAGCTGTTTAGTAGCTGGGTCGCCGCTGTTCTCGAGGCTTAGCTTTGTTCAAGCGAATCTCTCGGCCCATCCATTCAGCGCCATCAAGCTCTTTGATAGCCGCTTCTTCCTCACTCTCACTGTCCATATCAACGAAGGCAAAGCCCCGTCGTCTGCCTGTTTCCCGGTCAGTCGGTAAGCTAATCCGCTTGACCGTCCCATATTCCACAAAAACACTCCGTAAGTCGTCTTCAGTGGCTTGAAACGACAGGTTACCGATGTAAATAGTCACAATGTTCTCCAACCAAGCTAGATCGATTCTGTAGAAGCTAGTTCGACTGTCTCAGTCAGCTAAAGGATCTGAGTTATCGAACTAATATCGCCGCTATAATAGCCGATTTATTAAAAAAGATCAGGCCCTTAAGCACCATGCTCAGTCCAGGCTTTCATCTTGCCTGGATTCAAAAGGCCATGGGGGTCCATCTGCTGCTTAAATCGTAGCTGCACGGGGTCAATTGTTTTGCGTCCGCCGTCTTCCAAAATATAGGTGTGGGGATTGGCAATGAATGCGCCCTTTTCCTCGTGGTAGGCAATGATATCTTGCAGGCGCTCTGGGCTCTGATAGCGGACAAGCTGCAGCGCCGCCGGAATTGTACGACCGCCGACCCGAAAGAACTCTAGGTGCATCATCACCTCATGGCCAAAGCGATGATACATCTGCTCAACTAGGTCTAGACCACCCTCAATAAACAGGGTTTGCAGGTAGGTCAAATTCGGGTCGACGTTGCGGGCGTGGAGTGTGGTGTGGTTCCAGGTATATTCCAGCAACAATGTCCCTTTGCCAGCCTCTTGAGCGGGCTTTTCGTGGGTAATGCGGCCCCCATATTCGCTCACCAAATCTCCCAATGCCTGCCGGTCAGCTTCCGATACCATCAACAGGGCGGCGTGACAGCCATCGGGCAAGTAAGGCTTCAGCGCCGCAAAATACTGGGGTATCGGATCAGCGCAGACAGAGATCAGCTTTTTCACGATGCCGTCCGCATCCCCCAGGGCTTGGCCGAACCGTGCTGCTGTCATGAAGTCATCAAATACGGCGATGACATCTTGCCAGGGATAGGCCGGGGCGAGGGGGATTTCTAGCTGGGTGATGATGCCGTTGGTGCCGTAGGCGTGATTCACCTGCTGCACCGCATCCCCCCGCAGCTCAATGACGCGGGGCTCGTCTTCTAGGGTGACCACCCGCACCGCCTGCAGGTTACCGCGATCGCGCAGCTGGCCATAGGTCACCGAGCCAATGCCACCGCTGCCGCCACCGATAAAGCCGCCGATTGTCGCGGTGCGGTAGGTGGAGGGGGCCATGCGAATTTCCCAGCCCATGGGTCGAGTTTGCCGGTCTAGCGCCGCTAGCTTCACCCCCGGATCGACACAGGCGCGCCCCGGCTTGACCCAGTGAACCTGCTGCATGGCGCTCAAGTCGAGAATTACCCCGCCCTGCAGCGGGACGCATTGGCCATAGTTTCCCGTTCCGGCTCCTCGCACCGTTAGGGGCACCCGGTGGGCGACGCAGACTTGGGCCACCTTCAGTACCTCGGCTTCTGAAGTGGGTCGCACCGCCAAATCGCCTCGGCAGTCGGAAAGCTGAGGGGTAAGAATGGGGCTAAAGGTGTAGTAGTCTTGGGAGAGCTTGGCCAGCTGGCCAGGATCGCGGATGATGGTTAGCTCACGGAGGTCACGGGCGATGGCATCCCAATCGGGTGGGGCAGTGACAGCGGTCATGTAACACCAGCCTACATAAAGCGTAAGGTCAAAACGTTGGCCCCGCATTGAGCGGCAATGCGGGCAAGTACTAGGAATTCTATCCCATTGCTCTTGAAACACTTAACTCAAAAGAGTGTGGCTTCTTCAGGCCCACAGAATGGTTATCACCATATAGCCGTCATTCAAAGCCTATCCTTATGGAAGAGGGGGTGAAACCCCATAGCCGACCTCAGATGCCGATATAATTCAACAGGGTCTGAGATAGTCAAGTTCTTCGTTCTGCGCGGTTGCTGCATATGTCTTCCACGTCGTCATTCGCCACGCGAGTCCGCCCGAGTATCACAGCTGGGTCTGTATTAGCGGCTTTCCTTATCAACGTCTGGTCAAATCTTGCACCGATCAACGGGCAGACCATTGGAGAGGTTTCTGAGACGCAATTTGGCAATATTTTGCTCACGCCCGCGAGCTATGGGTTTGCAATCTGGGGCCTAATCTATATTGGGCTCTTCGTGTTTGCAGCATATCAGCTTCGCCCCGCGCAGCAGGCCAACCCTCGACTACAGGGCTCCTACTGGCTTGCGGCGGCTTGCCTGGCCCAAAGTCTCTGGGTATTTTTGTTTTTGACGGGGCAGTTTGTGGCCTCTCTAGCCGCAATGGCAGCAATCTTAGTGGCCCTTATCTTGCTTTACAAGAGCCTCCACAGCGAAGGGCGAATATCGGCTGCAGAAACGTGGCGAGCCCAGCGCCCCATCAGTTTGTATTTGGGCTGGATTTCTGTGGCGACGATTCTCAATGTGGCGATCGCCCTCGAAAGCGTAGGCTGGGGCGGCTGGGGCGTGCCCCCGGTGGTTTGGACAGTGCTGATGATTGCTGTGGCGGCGACCCTAGGGGCGCTGGTGCTGTGGCAGCAGGCCGACTGGATCTACCCTGGCGTGGTGGTTTGGGCCTTGGTGGCGATTGCGGTGCGACACAGCGATCGCTTAGGTTTGGCCGGGACGGCGGTGGGGAGCGCGGCGGCTCTAATTTTGCTGATGGGCTGGCGGTACTCGGCCAAATCGCGCCGGTACGGTCTGCGGCAGGGCTAAAGCGGCGGAGACTGGGCCACACCTGTTGGTGAGAGCATTGCGGTGGATAGTTGGCATCTGCTGGGCGCTGTTTCGCTTTAGAATTCAGATCAGAGCAGTTCTTAAGAGACGCCCCATTGGCAAAAGGCATCAGCATGGATATTAAAGACGGGTTCGTTGGCACGGTAGGCAACACGCCGCTGATTCGGCTCAACCGCATTAGCGATGAGACCGGGTGCAACATTTTGGGCAAAGCCGAGTTTTTAAACCCAGGCGGCTCTGTAAAAGACCGGGCGGCGCTGTTTATT
Organism: Elainellaceae cyanobacterium; assembly: GCA_049647905.1. Lineage (GTDB taxonomy): Bacteria > Cyanobacteriota > Cyanobacteriia > CAKZMO01 > CAKZMO01 > JBCCAG01. The sequence continues at coordinate 4,757 of JBARYO010000731.1, forward strand.
ATCCAGGATGCTGAGGAGAAGGGGCTGCTAAAGCCCGGTGGCACGGTGGTGGAAGGCACGGCAGGCAATACCGGCATTGGCCTGGCCCACATCTGCAACGCCAAGGGCTACCGCTGCCTAATCGTCATCCCCGAAACCCAGTCCCAAGAAAAGATGGACATGCTGCGGACCCTGGGGGCCGAGGTGCGCCCCGTCCCTGCCGTGCCCTACCGCGATCCCAACAATTACGTGAAGCTGTCGGGGCGGCTGGCGGAGGAGATAGACAACGCTATCTGGGCTAACCAGTTTGATAACTTGGCCAACCGCGAGGCCCACTACCAGACCACCGGCCCAGAAATCTGGGCGCAGACCGACGGCAAGGTGGATGCCTGGACGGCGGCAACGGGGACGGGGGG